>NZ_JAAGPH010000230.1:0-7488 GCF_017104705.1 Burkholderia sp. Se-20373
GGACAGGGCAAGCGTCGCGAGCGCGCCGGCCGGCGCGAGCGGCGCGAGGAGCCCGACGAAGCGGAACCCGAGCGCGCCGCATGCGGCGCGGAGCGCGAACGCGACGATCGCCGGCAGCATCTTGCCGAAGCGCGCCCGTGCCGCCGCGCGCGCGGCATCGGCGGTGCCGGCCGACAGCAGGTCGACCGCGTCGAGGATCGCCTGCGTCACGTTGCCGGTCATCACCGTGTTCGGCACGCCGCCGGCGCGCGCGATCACGCGCGGATGCGCGTTCTGCACGCCCATCGCGAACGTGCCGACGATGCCGGCCACGAGCGCCGGCAGGCTGTCGGGCTGCGTGACGGGCGTCGCCCATACGCCAGCCGCGCAGAAGCCGAGCAGCAGCACGGCCTGCACCGCATGCAGCATGCGCGTGCCCTGCCACGCGGGCCGCCCGGACATCGCCCGCGCGATCAGGCTGCTCGCGATCACGCCGCAGACGAACGCGGGAAACACGCTGAGCTTCAGCACGATGCCCTGGCCGAAGCCCGCGATGCCCGCGCCGATCAGCACGAAGTTGCCCGTCACGTGCGCGGTGAACAGCCCGAACAGCGCGACGAAACTCAGCGTGTCGACGAAGCCGGCCACCGCGGCAAGGATCGTATCTTCGTGCTTCATCGCGCGGCGCTCGCGTGGATTTCGGCGACGTAGCCGCCCGGGAACTGCACGAGCGCCGCGTCGCGGCCGTCCGACGTGAACGGCGGCACGAGCACGGTCACGCCGGCTGCCTTGGCCTTCTCCAGCGTCGCAGCGAGATCGTGCACTTCGTAGCCGGTCATCTCGCGACCGAACGGATACGGCAGGTGGCCGTCGGTCACGAGCACGGTCATCTTGCCGAAGCCCGATTCGATGCGGATGCGGCGATACGTGTCGTTCGGCCGGCCGATCTCGATGCCCGGCGCCTTGAGGGTGTCGGACACCACCCTGCCGTTCGAGAACTTCACGAAATCGTGCACCAGCTTGCGCACGCTTTCCGGCGACACGTACACGCGGTTCTCGGGCACCGTCTCCAGCGCGTCGTAGCGCGGCGCTTCGGTATGCCAATAGAGTTGCATGTTCAGGCCGCCGGCCCACCGGATGATCGCGTCGCGGCCGATCGGATCGGGGAACGTGTCGACGATCACGTCCGCACCGTGCGCGCGCGCCGTCTTCATTGCGACGTCCATGTCGGTGACGAGATAACCGGTGCGCTCCGCGCAAAACGGATACGGGATCGGCGTCTTGAAGCCGAACACCGACACGGTGCCGACCGGCGTGAGTACGAGCTGCGACATTGTCTGGCTCGGCGTGGGCGTGACCTGGAACACGCCCTGCTTCGACTTCTTGCCGCCGAACGTCGCGACGAAGCTGTCGGTGAAGCGTTCGAAGTCTTCCGGCGCCACGCACACGTGCGTCGTGTCGTATTGCGGACCGACGGCCACCGTCGGCGTGGCCGCCGGCGGCACCGGCGGTTTCGCGAACGACGCCGGCGCCGCGACGCAGCCGGCCGCGATCGTCAGTGCGCACAGCGCGGATCGAATGGTCATCATGATCAGGTTTCCTTGTTGTGTCATCGAATGGTGCAACCGGTCACGCGCGGACATTGCCGTCCACGCGCTTCGCATCGGCGAGCAGCGTCGCGAGCACGAGTGCGGCGATCAGCCCGAGATGCTCGAAAAAAGCTGTTGAGCGCGATGAAATGCTCGGCGCCCGTACGGTTCCAGAAATCGTTGGCCACCCCCATCGCAACCAGCGTCAGCATACCGAGGCTGCCCGCGCCGAGCCACGTGAAGCGGCCCAGCACGACGCACAGCGAACCGGCGATCTCGACTGCGATCGCGAGCGCCGCCCACAGCGCGGCCGGCTGCAGCCCGAAATGCGCCTGCTCGGCGACCGCGCCATCGAAGTCCAGCGCCTTCGCGACACCGCCGATCAGGTACGCGGACACCAGCGCCAGCCGCGCGAGCGGGAGGATCCACGGCTGCGCGAGCAGCGCGCGGACCCGCGCCGGGTTGATCGAACCCACAGGCGTTGCCATCTCAGACCGCCCAGCACGAACAGCCGAACGCGCCCCAGAAGCCCTTCGCGTCCGACGTCGGCAACGCGCGGCTCCACGCGTTCGCGTGTGCATGGCCGTGCAGGCCGCACGCGCTTGCGCAACCGCACTGCGCGGCGGCCGCCGCGGCCCGCTGCAGCGGCGCGCCGTTGCGCTGCGTCGCGCCCCAGCCGCCATAACCGCCGTACTCGCGCACCGGCGACCAATCGGGCATCGCGGGCGGAATCGGCGCATCGTGAGACGCGAACGGCCCCGCCCCCCACACGATCCGGCCGCCGACCACCGTCAGCAGTGCAGTCGTATCGACGATATCGTCCTCCGCGCACGTGAAGAAATCGCGATCCGGGACCATCAGGTCGGCGAGCTGGCCCACCGCGATGCGCCCTTTCTTGCCTTCCTCGTTCGAAAACCACGTCACATACTCGGTCCACATGCGCAGGGCCGTCTCCCGATCGAGCAGGTTGCGCTGCGGGTACATCCGCATCCCGCCGACCGTCTTGCCCGTCACCAGCCACGCGAGCGACACCCACGGGTTGTACGACGCCACCCGCGTCGCGTCGGTGCCGGCCGACACCTTGAGCCCCTTCTCGAGCATCTTCGCGACCGGCGGCGTCGCCTCGGCCGCTTGCGCACCGTAACGCTCGACGAAGTATTCGCCCTGGTACGCCATCCGGTGCTGCACCGCGATGCCGCCGCCGAGCGCGGCAATGCGGTCCATCGAGCGTTCCGAGATCGTTTCCGCGTGATCGAAGAACCAGTTCAGCCCGTCGAGCGGAATGTCCTCGTCGACCTTCTCGAACACGTCGAGCGCGCGGCTGATCGTTTCATCGTAGGTCGCATGCATGCGCCACGGCCAGCGGTTCTGCGCGAGCACGCGCACGACACCTTCGAGATCGTCCTCCATCTGCGCCGGCAGGTCCGGGCGCGCGACGCGGAAATCCTCGAAATCGGCGGCCGAAAACACCAGCATCTCGCCCGCGCCGTTGTGGCGGAAGTAGTCGGTGCCGTCGTGATACTTGACGCTCTTCGTCCAGTTCACGAAGTCTTCCTTCTCCGCGTTCGGCTTCTGCGTGAACAGGTTGTAGGCGATCCGGATCGTCATCTCGCCCGAGTCGTGCAGCTTGCGGATCACCTCGTAGTCGTCGGGATAATTCTGCGAGCCGCCGCCCGCGTCGATCACGCCCGTCACGCCGAGCCGGTTCAGCTCACGCATGAAATGGCGCGTCGAATTGTACTGATACTCGAACGGCAGCTTCGGGCCCCTCGCGAGCGTCGCGTAGAGGATCGTCGCGTTCGGGTTCGCAAGCAGCAGGCCGGTCGGATTGCCGGCGGCATCGCGAACGATGGTCCCGCCCGGCGGCTCCGGCGTGTCCTTCGTGTAGCCGACCACCCGCAGCGCGGCCGCGTTCAGCAGCGCGCGGTCGTACAGGTGCAGGATGAACACGGGCGTATCGGGCGCGACCGCATTGAGTTCGTCGATCGTCGGCAGGCGCTTCTCGACGAACTGGTGTTCGGTGAAGCCGCCGACCACGCGCACCCATTGCGGCGCAGGCGTGATCGCGACCTGGTGCTTCAGCATCTCCATCGCGACCGCGAGCGAACGCACGCCATCCCAGCGCAGCTCGAGGTTGTAGTTCAGGCCGCCGCGAATCACGTGCGTGTGGTTGTCGATCAGGCCGGGCAGCACGCCGCGGCAATCGAGATCGACGACCTTCGTCGCGCGGCCCGCGAGCGGCATCACGTCCGCGTCGGCGCCGACCGCGACGAAGCGGCCGTCCTTGATCGCCACGGCGGTGGCGACGGGGTTCGCACGATCGAGCGTCGTGATGCGCCCGTTGTGCAGGATGAGATCGGGTTGAGTAGCGGTTGCGCTCATGAAGTGTCCTCGATGCGGTCAGAAGCCGAGCCAGTGACGGACCGGCGCGATGGCCTGTACGCCGATCAGCATGCCGGCCAGGCCGACCAGCGCGATCAGCGGCGGTGCCGGCGAACGCACCTTGATCACGCTGTACACGATGCCGATCAGCACGCCGGCGCCCAACGAAAGTAGATAAGATTCCATAACGATTTTTCTCCCGGCCGGATTAGAATTCCCTGCATCGCACGCCCGCTTTCGCGGTGCGCTGCATCCGTTCCGCTTCCCTGCCCTGTATCCCGACCATGCAACACCTTCCTGATCTCGAAGCCTGGGCCATCTTTGCGCGCGTCGCGGAGACGGGCTCGTTCGCGAAAGCCGCCGACCTGCTCGGCGTCACGCAGCCGACGGTGTCGAAGGCCGTCGCACGCCTCGAAAAACGCCTCGGCGCGATGCTGCTGTACCGCACGTCGCGCAAGCTGTCGCTCACGCCGACCGGCGAACTGCTGCGCGACCGCGCGATCCGGCTGCTCGCCGATGCGGAACTGATCGAGAGCGAGGCGTCCGCGCAGGCGCTCGAACCGCACGGCCTCGTGCGCGTGAATGCGCCGATGTCGTTCGGGGTGCGCCACCTGTCGCCGGTGCTGCCCGCGTTTCTCGAACGCTATCCGCGGGTCGACGTCGACCTCGTGCTCACCGATCACCTCGTCGACATCGTGTCCGGCGGCTTCGACGTCGCGATCCGCATCGCCGAGCTGAGCGATTCGTCGCTGCGCTCGCGCCGGCTGTGCGCGGTGCGCCGGCCGCTCGTCGCGGCGCCCGCGTACCTCGACCGGCACGGCCGCCCCGCGCACCCGCGCGACATCGAACAGCACGTGTGCCTCACCTACACGAACCTGCCGACACCCGAACACTGGCGCTTCCGCCACCCGGCATCGGGCGACGAGGTCGGCGTCTCCGTGCACGGCCGCATTCGCACCAACAATGCGGACGTGATCGTCCCCGCGCTCGTCGCCGGTCATGGCCTTGCCCTTCAGCCCGAGTTCCTGGTGTGGGAAGCGATGCAGCGCGGCGAGCTCGAGGAAGTGATGTCGGACTGGAAGATCGCCGACATCAACGTCAACCTCGTCACGCCGCCCGGCATGCTGCGCGCCGCGCGCGTGACGGTGCTGCTCGACTTCCTCGCGGATCACTTCGCGCACGCGCCGTGGGCGCTGCCGGCAACCTGAGCGGGCGGCGGCCGGCGACAGCGGATCGCCGCGGCCGGCCGTCGCCACGATCGCGGCCGGTGTCCGTTACTTCGCCGGTACTGCCGCGAGCGACTCGTGCGGCGTGGCGGTGCGTTGCGCGGCCTTGTGAACCATCGTGTACGCGTAGTCGACGCCCATCCCGTACGCACCCGAGTGCTCCTTCGCGATCGCCATCACCGCGTCGTAGCTGTCGCGGCGTGCCCAGTCGCGCTGCCATTCGAGCAAAACCTGCTGCCACGTGACGGGCACGACACCGGCCTGCACCATCCGCTGCATCGCGAAGTCGTGCGCGGCCTGCGACGTGCCGCCCGATGCGTCGGCCACCATGTAGATCTCGTAGTCGCCTTCGAGCATCGCGCACAGGGCGAACGTGGTATTGCAGACCTCCGTCCAGAGACCCGACACCACCACCTTCTTGCGGCCATTCGCGGCGAGCGCGTCGCGCACCTTCTGGTCGTCCCACGAATTCATCGACGTGCGTTCCAGCGTCTTCTGGTTCGGGAACACGTCGAGCAGCTCGGGGAAGGTATGGCCGGAGAAGGCTTCGGTCTCCACCGTCGTGATGGTGGTCGGCACGTTGAACGCCTTGGCGGCCTTCGCGAGCCCGACGACGTTGTTCTTCAGCGTCTGGCGATCGATCGACTGCACGCCGAATGCCATTTGCGGCTGCTGGTCGATGAAGATCAGCTGGCTGTTCTGCGGCGTCAGTACTTCAAGTTTCGGATTGCTCATGGCGCAAGGTGTCCTGTGAACGAGAAAAGGGGGGCCTGCCTCGACCGTCAAAACGGGAGGAGCCGGCGGAGGTACGTCAGCGCCGGATCGTCATCCGGGCCGCAATATTTAAGCCGCAAACGCGCGGCGCGAACACCCGAGAAACGGAATCGATCCGATTCCTGAATCGATGCCTGTTCCGGCCCGCACGCCCTTTTTTTCTTCACGCAAACCCGATACCCTTTCGAATTCTTGACGGCGCACACCGCGCCATTCGTCTGCCATCACGGGGCCCGCCATGAAACCGTATTTCCTGTCGCTGCTCGCCGGCATCCTCGCCGGTGTCATCTACGGCGCGCTTGGCGTGAACTCGCCGGCGCCGCCGATCATCGCGCTCACCGGCCTGCTCGGCATGCTGGCCGGCGAACAGATCCTGCCCGTCGCGCGCCGGATGTTCGCGGGTCATCGCCTGAACACCGCATGGCGCGACGCGCGGTGCAGCCAGCACATGTTCGGCGCGCTGCCCGGCGGCACCCCGAACGACCGCAAGCCATCGTGACGCAATCGTTCAGCACCGGCCACGCATGACCAACGTCGAACTGTTTCATTACCTGCTGCTGTTGATCTGCGGGGCAGGCGCACTCACGTGGCTCGCCGAACGGATTTCGATTCCGCCGGCCGTCGTATTGCTGCTCGGCGGCTGTGTCGTCGCGGTCGCCGGCAAGCGCGTGCCCGACATGGACCCGGCGCTGCTGCTCGCGGCCGTGCTGCCGCCGCTGCTGATGTCGAGCGGGTTCTACACCGCGTGGAAGGAATTCCGCCAGGAGCTTGCGTCGATCGCATCGCTCGCGCTCGGCGCGGTGGTGTTCACGACCGTCGCGGTCGCGCTCGCCGTGCATGCGGTGAACCCGGCGCTGCCATGGGCCGCCTGCTTCACGCTCGGCGCGATCGTGTCGCCGCCCGATGCGGTCGCCGCGAAGGCGATCCTGCAGCGCCATCCGCTGCCCGCGCGGCTCGTCGCGGTGCTCGAAGGCGAAAGCCTCGTCAACGATGCGTCGGGCCTGCTGCTGTACCAGATGGCCGTGTCGGCCGCGCTCGCCGTGTCGATCACGGCCGCGAGCGCCACCGGCCTGTTCTTTTCGCTCACGCTGATCGGCATCGCGGTCGGCCTCGCGTGCGGCCATGCGATGAGCTGGGTGCTGCCGCGCCTGCGCGACCCGATGCTCGGCATCGTCGTGACCTTCGCGATGGCGTGGGGCAGCTACGGGATCGCGGAAGCCGTCGACGGCTCGGGCGTGCTGTCGGTCGTCACCTGCGGCCTCGTGCTCGGCGTGCGCCAGCATCGCGTGTTCGACGCCGACATGCGGATCAAGGCGAAGGCGACCTGGGAAGCGATCGTGTTCGTGCTCGACGCGCTCGTGTTCATCCTGATCGGCCTCGCGCTGCACGCGATCCTCGCGCGCGTGAACCACGAAGGCGCGGTGCTGATGGCCGGCCTGCGCGTCGCGCTGCCCGCCACCGCCGCCGCGATCGCCGCGCGCATCGTCTGGGTGTTCGTCGCGATGTGGCTGCCGGGCCGCCTGCGCGCGCCGCGCGCC
>NZ_JAAGPH010000231.1:0-7463 GCF_017104705.1 Burkholderia sp. Se-20373
ACCGCCCGCCGCGGGCAAACGCAACGCGGGCGGCCGGCCCGGCAAACCCGGCCGCAAGGCCGCGCGCGGCAAACCGCCAGCGAAGCAACCGGCCGTTCAGCCGGCAAAGCCGCCGGCCGTACCCGCCGCGAAGCCGATCGCGCTCGAACCGTACCAGCCCGCCTTCGTATCGAGCACGATCGTCGAATCGGTCACGCGCTACGGCAAGGCGAAGGTCGCCGATTTCGCGTCGACGCTCGAACGCGTCAAGGAATGGGGCAAGCGCGACGAGGGCAAGCACGACGGCAACGGCTTGACGCTCAGCGACGAGCCGCGGGCCATCATGGCCGACGCCACGCTGTGGAAGAAGATCTTCAAGACGCTGGACATGTGGCGCGAGGCTTCGAGCCTGCATCCGCACGGCGCCGTCGCCAATCCGGGCGGCGGCCGCAACAGGCTGGTGCGCCGTTCGCAGCAGTTCGTGATCGACCACGGCGCCGCGCGAACCGCCGACCGGAAGCTGATCGACGCATACGCCGAACTGCCGCCCGACATCCGCGACCGGCTCGTCCCGATGTCGCGCTCGTTCTCGCTACGCGACGATCCCGAGCCGATGCGGCAGTCCCTCGCGCAGTACGGCGGCCTGCTCCCGGCCGTCGCGCTCCAGGTCGATCCGTATTCGCAGGCTGCCGCCGTCGGCGGCAAGCAGGATCCGGGGCTGATCCAGCGCGCCAGGAAGTTCGGCGACCCGACGGGTGCCCGCTACGACGACGATACGGCGACGATCACGCGCACGGATCCCGACGGCACGCCGCACACGCTCGAACTGGACGACCTCGCCCACCTGCACAAGTGGCTCACGGCGGCATCGAAATACGGCTTCCTGCTGCGGCTCGAGGCCGCACCGTCGCGGCCGCTCGTGTCGCGCGAAGACGGGCATGCGATGGCCGGCACGAACAACGGGTATGCCGAGATCCGGCGCATCGCCGAATCGCTGGAAACGTGGGCGAAGCAGCACGAGGGCGAGAAAGCGCCGCTCGTGATGCTGACCTTCCACGGCGCCGATGCCGTGCTCGAGCCGGTGCCGGGCGAAGGCCACGTGCAGTTGCTGGACGCCATCCTCGGCCGGAAACAGCTCGACTGGGTTCATGTCGGCCTGTCCTGGGGCACGCACGGCGACGACTTCATCGCGAACGCGGATCTGACGCGCGCGCTGGCGGCGAAGCTCGTCGACTACAAGCTGAATGCAACCGGGAAGTTCGCGAGACTGCACGGCGGCGATGCGCTGACGCGCGTCTATGAACCGGTCAGCGCCGAAGACTTCGCGAACCAGCAGCGCATCCTGTTCACGGAGGTCGAGCGCATCGCGAAAACGCAAGGCATGACGGACGGCGAGATCGTCGCATTGCGCGACGAACTGTACGAGCACAACACGTCGATGCTGCTGAACCAGGCGCGCCGTGCAACGAACGAGTACGGCCAGAGCATGTGGCGGCGCGTCGGCGATGACGACGTCGGCAAACTCGAACAGAAGGCGCGCGAGATCGGCCGCGACTGGCTCAAACGCCACCGCGCCGGCACACCCGCGCGGCCGAGGCTGGCGCAGCAGCCGGCCACCGACAGCCGCCTGCACTGGAAGAAGGTCACCGGCCGGCCGGCGCTGCAACACGACGGCTCCCATCCGATCGGCGCCAACCGCAAGGCCATCGCCCAGCCCGACGCGCCCGCCGCCGCCCACGCGACGATGGACGAGGCGACCGCGCACCTCAATGCGCTGCGCGTGCACCGGCCGTCGAAGGAGCCGTCCGACCGGTGGAAGACGGGCATCACGAGCGGGATCGTCCTCGGCGCGTCGAGCCTGATCGGCCTCGACGCCGCGTTCCACTGGATCAAGCCGACCGTCATGAGCAATATGTCGTCGTCGTTCCTGCTCGCGTCGCGTCTCGGGCGCGTGTTCCAGGTGATGCACCAGGGCGCCATCCGCAGCCTGCAGTCGGGCGACCCGAAAGCCGCGGTCGCGGCACTCTCGCATCTCGAGACGACGCTCGTGCGGCAATTCGGTTCCCAGACGCACGAATACGGCGAACACCGGCCGATCCAGCTCGACGCCGCGGTACGCGACGCGCAGGCGATGGCGAGGCAATACGTCCGGCAATACCGGCGCGGGACGATGAGCTTCGAGGACGCCAAGGCCAACATCACCGCGCTCGCCGACGACGTGCTCACGCAGATGCAGGGGTTCGTCGGCGGCACGTCGTTGCAGCAGCTTCACGCGGGCAATCCGCGCAGCCTGCTGGGCATCGCCGGACGCGCGGGCACGGCCGTCGCGTCGGTCGCCACCGTCACGAGCGGCATCGGCAAGATCGCCGGCGCGCACGACTGGTTCGGCCTGGCGCTGGGTAGCGCCGGTGTCGCGAGCGGCGTGCTCGGCGCCGCATACGCGGGCGCGTCGTTCCTGATCGTGTCGCGGCGTGTGAACGCGGACAAGCGCAGCCGCGTCGTGCGCGTGCTCGATTCGGCGGGCGACTTCGCGTCGGTCGCGCTCGGCGGGCTGTCCACCGCGTCGCAATGGAAGCAGGGGGAATACGATCTCGCGGTCGCGACCGCGACGTCGACCGCGCTGCTGCTCGCCGGCCGGCTCAATACGCACTTCCCGAACGCCACGCCGTTCGTCAAGAAGATCCCGACCGCGGTCGTCATGATTCCGGTCGCCGCATTCGGCTACAAGTTCATCATCGGCGTCGCGCCGATGATCGGCGGCCTGTTCAACTGGATCTTCGGCGGCGGCTCGCCGTCGCAGTCGAATCTCGTGCCGGGCGCGTTGCCGGGTGCCACGCCGTCTGCATCGTCGTCCGCCTCACCGAGCGCCGCACCATCCGCCACACCGTCGCCGACGACGAGCACGACGGCGCCGCAACCGTCGCAGGGCACGCCGTCGAGCCAGCCGGCGCCATCGAACTCGCCGCAGCCGTACATCGTCGTCGCCGGCGATTCGCTGTGGGTGATCGCGGACCAGCATCGCCAGTCGCTGCTCGACGCCGCGCAGGTGTCGCGCGCCGACCAGCAGGCGATGACGCGCGGCGAGCAGGACGCGCGCGCGCTGAACGAGATCCTGCAGCTCAATCCGTCGGCCACGCGCGATCCCGGCCGTCTCGCGATCGGCACGCCGCTGAACGTCGGCTGACGGCCGGGTCCGACCGCGGATGGCCGGAACACCGGCCGTCCGCCGGGCGCCGCGTCACCCCGCCCGCTGATGCTCCAGCCACGCCTGGAACATCAGCACCGTCCACAGCTGGTGCTGCCAGTTCATCCGGCCGGTCTGGTGCTGCCGCCACAGGCGGTCGACCGCCGCCGCGTCGAAAAAGCCCTCCTCGCGTAGCCGCGACGGCCGCAGCAGCGCCTCGGCCCAGTCA
Organism: Burkholderia sp. Se-20373; assembly: GCF_017104705.1. NCBI lineage: Bacteria > Pseudomonadati > Pseudomonadota > Betaproteobacteria > Burkholderiales > Burkholderiaceae > Burkholderia > Burkholderia sp. Se-20373. The sequence goes on from NZ_JAAGPH010000231.1 coordinate 3,393, forward strand.
CGCAGCGCGCCGCGCAGCCAGTGGTCGACGGGCGCGCAGAAGCCCTGCTTCGGCCGGTCGATCAGCGCGGACGGCACGTAACGGTCGAGCAGCCTGCGCAGCAGCGCCTTCGACTGCCCTTCCGGCAAGCGCACCGCCGCCGGCACGCGCCACGCGAATTCGACGACGTGATGATCGAGGAACGGCATGCGCGTTTCGAGGCTGACCGCCATCGCCGCGCGATCGACCTTCGCGAGGATGTCGGTCGGCAGGTAGGTGAGCGTATCGATCGCCATCGCCTGCTCGGCGAAGCTCAAATGCTCGGGCCACGCGGACACCGTGTCGAGCGGCGTCGGCGGCTCGTGCCCCGACAGCGCGAGGCGTTCCGGATGATGCACCGACGACATCAGCAGCCGGTACAGCCCGATGCGGCTCTCGGCCGTCATCACATGGCCGAGCTTGTGCAGGCGGTCGCCGATGCGCGTCGCCGATTCGCGCGCCTCCACGCTGCCCCATGCCCCCTGCGCGACGGCCGCGAGCTGGTCGGCGTGATCGGGCCGCAACGCATGCAGCGCGGCGGCGATCCGCGCACGCACCGCCGCCGGCACGCGATGCAGCTTGCGCCACAGGCGCGGCGTCAGGAAGTAGCGCGTATAGCCGCCGAACAGCTCGTCGCCGCCGTCACCGGACAGGCTCACCTTCACGTGCCGGCGCGTCAGTTCCGACACGAGGAAGGTCGGAATCTGCGACGCATCGGAAAACGGCTCGTCATAGATCGACGGCAGCTTCGGCACGACGTCGAGCGCATGGTCGGCCGTCACGTAGAGTTCGGTATGGCGCGTGCCGAGATGGCGCGCGACCGCCTTCGCGTAGCCGGCTTCGTCGTAGCCGGCTTCGTGAAAGCCGATCGTAAACGTGTCGACCGGCGTCGCCGATTGCGCCTGCATCAGCGCGACGATCGCCGACGAATCGACGCCGCCCGACAGGAAGGCGCCGAGCGGCACGTCCGCTTCCATCTGCCGCGCCACCGCCTGGCGCAGGATCGTGTCGAGCTGGCCGACCGCTTCGTCGGCGCTGCCCTCGAACGGCCGCGCACGGCCATCCTCGACGGCCTGTTCGAGCGTCCAGTACGCGCGCAGGCGCGGCGTGTCGCGCGCATGCTCGAACTGGACGAAGGTGCCCGGCGGCAGCTTGTGGATGCCGCGATAGATCGTGTAAGGCGCGGGCACGCTCGACTGGCGCAGGTACAGGCACAGCGCGTCGCGATCGACCGTGCCGTCGAAGCCCGGATAGCCGCGCAGCGCCTTCAACTCGGACGCGAATACCAGCGCGTCGCCGATCCGGCCGTAATAGAGCGGCTTCTCGCCGATCCGGTCGCGCGCGAGCGTCAGCACCCGCGACGCGCGGTTCCACAGCGCGAACGCGAACATGCCGGTCGCGCGCCGCAGCGTCGCCTCGACACCCCATGCGACGATCGCCGCGATCAGCACCTCGCTGTCGGAGTGGCCACGCCACGCCGGGGCGCGCCCTGCACGCTCGAGTTCCGCGCGCAGTTCGCGATGGTTGTAGATTTCGCCGTTGAAGACCATGACGTAGCGACCGCACGCGGATGCCATCGGCTGTCGGCCGTGCACCGACAGGTCGACGATCGCGAGCCGCCGGTGGCCGAGCGCGATGCCGGCTTCCGGGTCGACCCAGATCCCCTGCCCGTCCGGCCCGCGATGCGCGAGGCTTGCCGTCATCCGCGCGAGCGTGCCGCGCGCTGTCTCCTCATCGAAGGCGACGCTATTCAGAAAGCCGTCGATTCCGCACATTTGATTTGTCCGCCCCTGTTGACCATGTTCGTCACGCGTGGCGCAACCTCGCGGCCCGCCGTCCGGCGTGACGGTCGAGCCATATTACGAAGAAATAAATCAGCAATAATTCACAGGTGAACTTCCCCGCCAGCCGGAAAAAAATAACGTCAAGCACTGCGCTTGCATGACCATTCACGGGGCCATATCGAATGGGAACGCGTGGCCACGCATGTGCGCGGAGCAAGAAAAGGGGCGGCATGCCGCCGCGGCTGCCGTCGCACGCGTCAGCTCGCGCCGGTCGCCCATTTCAGCAACTGCGCGACCTCGCGGAAATGTTGCGGCTGGATCGTGCCGTTCTCAGGCGTCGTCTCGTACAGCGCCTGCGCGAGGCCGACGTTCGCGAGCGTGGGGCGCAGTTCGTCGCGCGCGGCGCGCACGATCCGCTCGGCCGCGTCGCCCTCGCCGCGCGCGAGCACCCACGGCAGCGTACCGATCCCGCCGTAGTACAGCGCGACCGCGACGCGCGGCGAGTAGACGACCACCGACGCATAGCCGATCCGGTCGGACAGCGACGCGAACTGCGCTTCGCGCGCAAGCTGCCGGCGCTTCGCCTCGATGTGCGGATCGCCTTCGTCTTCCTTGTGCTCGCGCCGCACTTCGTCGATCGACATTTTCATCTTCTGATTGAATTCGTGCCGCTGGTGCACGATGTCGATCAATGCCATCACGATGTAGATCAGCGCGGCCCAGCCGAACAGCAGCATCAGCAGCTTCACGATCAGCGCGAGGATCGAGATCGGCCGCGTGAAGCCCGACTGCACCGACGGGTCGAGCGACTCGACGATCAGCCAGCCGAGCGTCGCGACGAGCAGCGCCGTCTTCAGCAGCATCTTCGCGAGATTGACGAGGTTGCGCAGCGACCACAGGTTCTTCATCCCCTCGGCCGGGTTGAGTCGCGACAGCTGCGGCACGAGGCGGCTCCACGCCATCACGCCGCCGACCTGCACGAAGCCCGCCAGCAGGCCCGCGAGCAGCCCGGCCGCGACGACCTGTGCGGACAGCGTCGCCCAGTCGCGCGCGGCGCCGTCGATCAGCACCGCGATCCGCGAGGACGGGTCGGCCGCGCCGACCGCATCGAACACGAGCCGGAACAGCGCCTGCAGCCGCGCGAACAGCGCGCCGATGCCCACCGCGAGCGCGACGCACACGCCGACGAAGAACGCCGACGAAATCGTCTCCGCGCTCTTCGGCACCTCGCCTTTCTCGCGCGCCTCGCGCAGGCGCTTCGCGGTCGGCTTCTGGTCCTTTTCGGCCATCGCGGCTCCGTCGCGCTCACGCGCCGCCGTGCGCGGCGAACGGCGCGCGCAGCAACGCCATCAGCCCGCTGTCGGGGCTCAGCAGCGCATGCAGCGACGCGTACACCACCGGCAGGAACAGCATCATCATCAACAGCGCGAGCGCGCTCTTCAGCGGCTGCGAGAACACGAAGATGTTGAGCTGCGGCACCGCGCGCCCGACCAGGCCGATACCGAGCTCGACGAGCACCAGCACGATCGTCACCGGCGCGGCGAGCTTCACCATCCATGCGAAGATCGTGTCCGTCTGGCGCACGACGAAGGTCTGCAGCATCGACGAGAAATCGGGGCCGAGCGAGCCGATCGGCCACCACGCATACGACTGCGCGAACAGCTGCACGAGCACCTGCAGCCCGCCCGCAGTGACGAACAGCGCGATCGCGACGAAATTCAGGAATCCGGAAGTCGGGCCGCCCTCGTGCCCGCCCATCGGATCGAAGAACGCGGCGCTGCCGCTGCCGGTCTGGAAATCGATCAGGTAGCCGACGCCCTGGATCGCGAACAGCACCGCACTGAACGCGCCCGCGAGCAACATGCCGACCATCGCCTCCTTCGCGACGAGCAGGCACCACATCAGGAACGGCAACGCGGCCACCTGCGCGGCATCGATCGCCGGCGCGACGAACGCGGCGATCACGACGGCGACGCCGTTGCGCACGAGCCCCGTGACGATCTGCTCGTTGAATACCGGCACAACGAACATGATCGGCAGCAGGCGCGGCATCACGTAGAGCAGCGGCCGCAGCATGCCCGCGACGTCGTTGAAGCCCGAGGCCGGGTCTAGCATCGGCGCTCCACGGCAGCGGGCAATTCAACGTCGTGAGGATCGTTGCCATCGGCGGCAGCCGCTTCGTCCGGGTCGGCCGCACCGGCCGGCGCGTCGGCCGGCGGCGCTGTCATCGCCGCATCGAACGCGGCGGCGGCTTCGGGCGGCGCGTCGC
>NZ_JAAGPH010000232.1:0-7456 GCF_017104705.1 Burkholderia sp. Se-20373
GCGAAAGCGCACGACGGTGGACGGCGCGGGCAGGCCGATCGAACCGCTGAACGCGGCCATGTCGTTCAGGTCCACGGGGTTCATCGTGACGATCGGCGAGCACTCGGTCAGGCCGTAGCCCTCGACGGCCGGCCAGCCCCTCACCCTCTCGACGCGCTCCCCGAGTGCGCGGTCATTCGCCACGCCGCCGCCCCCGCCGAAGGTCGTGCGTGTTGCGCCGCCGAAGGCCGTCGTCGTCACGCCCGCGCCGCGCGTCGTCTACGTCGCTCCGCCGCCGCCGAAGGTCCTGTACCTCGCGCCGCCGCTGCCGCGCGCCGTGTATGTCGCTCATCCGCCGCGCGCCGTCATCTGGGTGCCCGCCCACTGGGCCGGCCGCGTGTGGGTGCCGGCGCACTGGGCGTAACCCGGACGCGCTTCGTTTCGCTTCGTTTCGTTTTCCATCCGTTTCATCAACCACCCGGCCGGCGCCGACCGTCGGCCACGCAAGGAGAAACCCCATGAAGTCCATCAAGAAGATGATTGCCGTCGTCGTTTTGTGTATCGTCTCAGCAGCAGCGTCGGCCCAGCAGGTGCCGCCCGGCGGGGCGAACGGCGGTGCACGCGTCGAACGTGCGCTGATGCAGTTGCAGACCCGCTTCGCCAGCGCGAACACGACGCACGACGGCAAGCTCACCCGCGAGCAGGCCGCCGCGGGCATGCCGATGGTCGCGCAGCATTTCGACGAAATCGACACGCAGCACAACGGCTACGTCACGCTCGAGCAGCTCGCCGGTTTCATGCGCCAGCGCATGGCGGCCCGTTGAGCCCGCACGACGATCCGGCCGCGCACGCACCGGGAGGCAAGCGATGGAACAGTCCTGCAGGATCGTCGTGCTCGACGACGAAGCCGAGCTGCGCAACATGCTGCAGCGCTTCCTGACCGGCCACGGCTTCCAGGTGCGCGCGGTCGCCGACGGCAAGCGGCTCGACCGCCTGCTGCAGCGCGAACCGTACGACCTGCTGGTGCTCGACCTGATGATGGAGCCCGAGGACGGCCTGAGCGTGTGCCGGCGCCTGCGTGCCGAAGGCCAGACGCTGCCGATCCTGATGCTCACCGCGAAAGGCGACGCCGCGGACAAGGTCGTCGGCCTCGAGACGGGCGCCGACGATTACCTGGCGAAGCCGTTTCTTCCCGACGAACTCGTGGCCCGCGTCCGCGCGCTGCTGCGGCGGCAGAAGATGGCGGCCGGCGAGCCGACGGTCACGTCGCAGCGGTTGCGGTTCGGCGCGTTCACGTTCGACGTCGGCCAGCAGACGCTGATGCGCGACGGCACCCCCGTGGAAATCCATTCGGCGCAGATGCTGCTGTTGCACGCGCTCGGCTCGTCGCCGAACCGCGCGGTGAGCCGCGAGAACCTGCTCGCCCGCGCGCGCGGCCGCGACCATGACGCACTCGACCGCAGCGTCGACGTGCAGATCCTGCGGCTGCGGCAGATCGTCGAGGACGACCCGGGCAAGCCGCGCTTCATCAAGACCGTCTGGGGCATCGGCTACATGCTGGTGGCCGGCATCGAGTCGTGATGCGCATCCCGCTGCCACGCTCGCTGCTCGCGCGCAACATCGCGCTGCTGGTGGCGCTCGTCGCGCTGTCGCTCGCCTGTTCGCTCACCGTGCTGCTGCACTACGTGCAGCGCCCGCGCATCGAGCGGGCCTCGATCGTCTTCTCCGACTACGTGCAGTTGCTCGACCGCACGCTTGCCGGCCTGCCGCCCGACACCGGCCGCGCGGTCATCGCGCAGTTCGGCGGCCAGCCCGCATTGCCGCCCGCCGCACCGCCGCAAACGCCGAACCTGGCGGCTTTCTTCCGCACCTGGCAGCGCGACGTGTTCATGCAGGCGCTCGAACGCCACCTGCCGCCCGACCTCCCCGCGCGCTGGCAATCGGGCGACGACGAGCGCCTGTGGATCCGCCTGCACGTGGCCGGCTCGCCCGTGTGGGTGCCGCTGCCGATGGCCGCCGACGCGCAGGCGAGCGGCATCACGACGGCGCTCGTGCTGTCGGTCGGGCTGGCGCTGCTCGCGGCGCTGACCGGCTACCTGATCCAGCTCCACCTGAACCGGCCGCTCGATGCGCTGGCACGCGCGGCGCAGCGCGTCAGCGCGGGCGAGCGCCCGCCGCCGCTGCCCACCGACGGCCCGACCGAAATCGCCGACGTGAGCCGCGCGTTCAACCAGATGGCCGACGCGCTGCAACAGGCGGACGCGACCCGCTCGCTGATGCTGGCCGGCGTGTCGCACGACATCCGCACGCCGCTCACCAAGCTGCGCCTGGCGATCGCGATGGCGCTGCCGCGCGGCACGCACGACGCGCTCACCACGTCGACCGAGCATTACCTCGACCAGATCGATACGATCCTGCAGCAATTCATGGACTATGCGGGCAGCGGCGAGCGCGAAACGCCGCAAACCGGCGACCTGAATGCGCTGATCGGCCAGCTCGTCGCGGATTTCGCGGGGCTCGGCCACGAATTCGATTTCGACGAAGGCGAGGTGCCCGCGTTCGCGTTCCGTCCGATCAGCCTGATGCGGCTGCTGATGAACCTGATGCAGAACGCGGTCGTCTATGGCCGGACGGGGCTCGGCGTGCGGACGTGGGCCGAGCGCGGCATCGCGTATGCGGTGGTCAGCGATCGCGGCAACGGTATCGGCGCGGCCGAACTCGAACGGCTCAAGGCGCCGTTCAGCCGGGGGGCGAACGCGCGCAGCCATGCGGGCGGCACGGGCCTCGGACTCGCGATCGTCGAGCGGATCGCCCGCCTGCACGGCGGATCGCTGACGTTCCGCGACCGGGATGGCGGCGGGCTGGAGGCGGTCGTCGCGTTGCCGCTCGATTCGTCGGGGGCGGTGCGGCGGTCGATGTCGGTGTGACGGGCTGTTCGGCTTTTGGCCTTTGGCTGCTACCTGCCCTGCTGCCTGCCGTGTGCCGTGTGCCGTGTGCCGTGTGCCGTGTGTGGCTCGGCCGTCTGACCGTCTGCCGTCTGGCCTTTTTCCCGACTGCCTACCCGCCCGCCTCCCAGCCACACGACCTCGCGTATCCGCGCACCACGGCACGTGACATGCGCCGACATAATTCCTGCGTGGCGCATCATGCCCGACCTCCGCATACTTGCGCCTGCGTGTTGCGCAACGGCATGAAACCTCTCCCCCGCCAGCGATCACGCCCCGCTTCCGATCGTTCGCGTTCCTGAATGCCGCGACAGTATCGGCAACCTCATCCAGGCCACGGAGATCGACATGTTTTCTTCCCTTCACGCACTTGCCGCCCACGCCAAACGTCTGACCAGTGTCGCGCTGATCGCCGGCACCCTCGCGATGACCGGCTGCGCATCGACCGCGACCACGTCCATGAGCGCCGCGCCGGCAACTCGCACGCAGCCGCAGGTTCATGCGGACGTCGTGTATGTATCCACGTTCGGCGTGGACACGACCGACGTCAAGGTCGACGGCGGGATGATCAGCAAGATCGCGACCCTCGCGAGCGGATCGTCCGCCGACGTGCAGCGCCAGCAGAGCGCGCTGAAAACTCGCGAGCAGCTCGCCGACGCACTCGTGCGCGAACTCCGGTCGCAAGGCATCCCCGCGCTGCGCGGCCCGGTGCCGGACGGACGCGACGCGCTGGTCGTCGAAGGCCGGTTCGAGTCGATCGACGCGGGCAACCGCCGCCGCCGCACGCTGATCGGGCTCGGCGCGGGCAAGAGCGAAGTGAAGGCATCGGTCACCGTGCTGTTCCAGCCGGCGCATGGCGCGCCGCAGCCGCTCGGCACGTTCTCGTCCAGCGCGAACAGCGGCCACCTGCCCGGCATGGTCGAAACCGCCGGGGTCGGCGCGGCGGCCAGCCGCCTCGCGACGTCGGCAGCGGTTGGCGCCGGCCTGCATGGCGTGTCGGAAGTGAAGCACGACACGGTGGCGTCCGATACGGACCGCCTCGCGCGCTCGATCGCGACACAACTCGCGACGCAGAACGCGGCAAATGCGTGGCTGCCGACGGTGTCGGCGAGCTGACGCACCGGGCCGCCGCCTGCGAGGCCCGACGGGCACGCAGACGTTCGGCCGGGCATAATGCGCGAGGCCGGTCCGGCGCCACGCGCCGCGACCGTGCCGAGCCACCCGACGGCCCGCATCATGTCCCGTCCCGAATCCTGAACTTCAATCCGTCAATGTCATGCAAGTACTCGTCGTAGGAACCGGCAAGCTGGCCAGCGAACTGCTCCACGCGCACCGGCTCGACCCGGCCACCTGCCGCGTGATCCCCTGGTCGGACAGCGCGCGCGACGATGCGCAGCGCAGCGACGCCCGAACAATCGTCGTGCATGCCGGTTCCGGCCGCGAACTCTCCGACGTGATCGCGTTCTGCGCGGCCACCGGATCGCCACTCGTCGAGCTGTCGACCGGCTCCGCGCTCGAAACCGGCTCGCACGCTTTCCCGGTCGTGCTGTGTCCGAACACGAACATCCTGATGCTCAAGTTCATGAGCATGCTGGAAACCAGCGGCCACCTGTTTCACGACTGCCGGATCAGCCTGACGGAGTCGCACCAGGCCGGCAAGACGTCCGTCCCCGGCACGGCCGTCGGGATCGGCCAGTCGCTCGGCGTGCGGCCGGAAGACATCCGCTCCGTGCGCGACCCGGACGTGCAGCGCAGCGAATTCGCGGTCGCCGACGATCAGCTCGGCCGCCACGCGATTCACCGGATCCGCATCGACGACGGCGCGTGCAGCCTGCAGTTCGAATCGCGCGTGGTGGGCGCGACACCTTACGCGGACGGCGTGTCGCGCATCGTCGACGCCGTTCGGCAGCACGATCTCGAGCACCGCCGCTATTCGATCGTCGAATTCATCCGCAACGGCTGGCTGTAGTCGCGGCGATGCGCGGCGGGCGGCACGCGCGCGTGGCGTCGGAGACGTTCATTTGCGCAACGCCGGAAGTAGTTCGACGCTGATTTCCGACGATGTCGTCGATCGCCCGATCCGCGACACCCGGGCCGCCATGCTGGGTGGACTGGCCCGACCGGCCGCTCGGGGACCATGACGGGACGCCGGACTGACGCCTGCGCGGAAGCCCCGGGTGGAAGCCTCCGAACGCGCAGCGGGCCGCCGGACCCGCCCTGTTCCACCGGTCGTTGCCCCGTCCACCGTCACTCACCGCCAAGCACCGCCCCGCTCTCGGGCAACGTCGCACCGCCGTCGACGACGATCGTCTGCCCCGTGATGTAAGCGGCATCCGCCGAGGCGAGAAACAGCATCGCGTTCGCGATATCTTCCGGTTCGCCCATCCGCGCGAGCGGAATGTCGCGCGCGATCTGCGCCGCGACCGACGCGTCGCCGAGATTGCCGGCCGCCGGCGTGCGGATCATGCCCGGCTCGACGCCGTTGACCGTCACATTGCGGCGCGCGAGCTCCAGCGCGGCCGCACGAATGAAGCCGTTCACGCCGGCCTTCGACGCCGCGTAATGCGCGAGCCCCGGATACACGACACGCGGCCCCGTCACCGACGACGTGACGAGCAGCCGCCCCGCTCCCGCGCGCCCGAATGCCGGCAACGCGGCCTGCGCGAGCCAGAACAGCGCCGACAGGTTGACCGACAGCGTCCGGTCGAGCGTCGGCTCGTCGATCTGCGTGAACGGCGTCAGCGGAAAATACGCGGCATTGTGGACGACCACATCGAGCCGGCCACCGTCGCGCTCGACCGCCGCGACCAGTGCGCCCAGTTCGTCGCGGCTGGCCGCATCCACCCGATAGGCGCGCGCCTCGCCGCCCGTGCTCGCGAGCGCGTCGGCCTGCGCGGCGGCCGCCTCGCCGTTCAGGTCGGCAAGCGCGACGAACGCGTCGGATTCCGCGAATCGGCGTGCAATCGCCGCGCCGATCCCCTGCGCGGCGCCCGTGACGAGCACGACGCGCCCGCTGAAATCCGCCCGCAGGCGGCCGCTGCCCGGCACGGCATTCATCGCTGCGCCTCGCCGCCGAGCGGATGCACGGTTTCGTTCAGCACCTGCGCGTGCGCGCCGACGGGGAAGTTCGACAGCGTGCCGAAATCGCCGCCCTGATAGCCGAAGATCTTGCCGTCGGTCTTGCGTTGCGCGAGGTCGATCAGCACGACGCCGAGCGTGGGCACCACCTTTTCGCGCCACACGAACAGATACAGTTCGTCCGCAATCCTGAAGTAATGACAGCGGTCGACATCGGCCAGCCCGCCTTCGACACCCTGCAGGCACTGCCACGCGTAGAAATTCTCGTTCAGATAGATGTGCTCGTAGCATTCGGTCGGGCTGTAGCGATACATCGTCCGCTTGCCGATCAGCTCGCGCGTGGGCCCGTGCAACGGCCCCGGTTGCGTGTGACCGCCGAGCGTGCCATGCCGGAACTCGGCCTCGACGCCCGTCAGCGGCAACCCGCGCGCAACCCGTGTGAACGCGTCGATACGCGTGTCGGCTTCGGTCGGCAGCGCGCCGACGACCGACGTCCATACGCCGTGGTCGAGATCGATCACGAGACTGACCGACGTCGCGCGGGCGGCCGAATCGATGTAGTCGACGAAGTACAGCCCGTCGCGCAGCCGCGTCACGCGGCACGGCTCGCGGCCGCCCGCGTCGGTCGCCGCATCGCGCCACTGCAATGCGCCGGGCTCGAACGTATAGACGCGCCACGCGCCCGATGCGTCGTCGAGCGCAAGCGTCCGCCCGACGAGCGCGTCGACGGATGCGAGGATGTTCGCTTCCGGCGCGAAGCCGTCCGCGAGCGCGCCAACCTGAATGAATACCGGATCCTGTCGTTCCACCTGCCGTCTCCCGCGCAGCTTCAGGCCCGGCGGGCCGTGTACGCTGCTCATGTGCACATGGTGCGGGCTGCGCGCGCCGCGCGGTATCGGCCAAAAGGATGAAGGGCGCGCGGCGCCGGAACGCGCTAAAGTGCACGACATCCGCGCCGCGCCCGGCGCGAGGAGCGCACATGCACCGCGTCACTCACTACCGACGGACCGACGAAGGCATCGAGGCAATCAGCCTCGAATCCGACCGTGCATTTCCGCGCCACGCGCACGACGAATTCGGGGTCGGTGTGATCGTCAGCGGCGCGCACCGGTCGTGGAGCGGTCGCGGGCAGGTCGACGCACTGGCCGGCGACGCGATCATGGTCAACCCGGGCGAGATGCACGACGGCTCGCCGATCGAGGCCGGCACGGGCCGGCGCTGGCGAATGCTGTACCTCGCACCCGCGCTGGTCGCGGGCGTGGCGGCGGAAGAAGGCCTCGGCGGCGTCGAACTGGCGCATCCGGCGGTGCGCGACGCGCGGCTCGCAGCCTCGGTGGGCCGGCTGCATGCGCGCATCGTCGCCGGGAAATCCCAGCCGCTCGCCCGCGACGAAGCGCTCGTGATGCTCGTCGCCGGGCTGCTCGCCCGGCACGCGAACCGCACGCTGCCGGCGG
>NZ_JAAGPH010000233.1:0-7449 GCF_017104705.1 Burkholderia sp. Se-20373
CGACCGGGTTCGGTGCGACGGGCAAACCGGCGGTGCGCCAATCGGCCGCCTCCGCTTCGCGCACCGCGCGCGTGTCGGGCCACAGCAGCGCGGGCCGCACCGGCTGCCCGGCCGCGTCGATCAGCACGACGCCGTGCATCTGCCCCGAGAATCCGATCGCCGCCACCTGCGCACGCTCATCGGCCGGCAGCCGCGCGGCCGCGCGCACGAGCGCCTGCCACCACGTATCGGGCGCGATCTCCGCCCAGCCGGGCTGCGGCGACGACAGCGCATAAGGTTCGCTCGCGACCGCCCGCTCGACGCCGTCGGCATCGAGCGTGACGAGTTTGACGGAGCCGGTGCCGAGGTCGATTCCGAGCAGGCGCATGACGTGGGGGCGAATTCGAATGAACGGATGTCGATGATAACGGGATCGTGATGCGCGCCCCGGTTTTTGCCGCTACCGCGGCAGGCCGAAAACGCGGTCGCCGGCCGGGTTCCACCCGGCTGCACCTTGCTGGCAAAAGCGGCCGTTCGCGGGTTAACCCGGCACGATTTTTCCCAGGCACTTTTTGCCACTATGCCGGCCGCCCGATACACACCATAAAGCGGCCTATATTTGACACGGGGGCCCGCGCTATTTTGAAGGGCTATAAAACCGGGGAACCTCACTCCTGCGGCCGTTTCCCGATGATCGACACCCTGTTCCATGCCGAAATGGCATATCGAACCAGCAAAGAACGGAATAGAACCCAGCACTCTTGTTGCGTGGATTCATTCCGAATAATTTCGTATCACCCCGAAAACAAGATCATGGAGTGAGACAGATGCAATCGAACACGGTCCATCCGTGCGATGAGGTGCTGCCGACCGGCAAGCTGGTAACGCTTGGTCTGCAGCACGTCCTCGTCATGTACGCCGGCGCTGTCGCCGTGCCGCTCATCGTCGGCGCCGCGCTCAAGCTGCCGAAAGACCAGATCGCGTTCCTGATCAGCGCCGATCTGTTTTCGTGCGGCATCGCGACGCTGATCCAGACGCTCGGCCTGTGGATCTTCGGGATCCGCCTGCCCGTCATCATGGGCTGCACGTTCGCGGCAGTCGGCCCGATGATCGCGATCGGCACCAACCCCGGCCTCGGCATCCTCGACATCTTCGGCTCGACCATCGCGGCCGGCATCATCGGCATCGTGCTCGCGCCGATGATCGGCAAGCTGTTGCGGTTCTTCCCGCCGGTCGTCGTCGGCACCGTGATCGCGGTGATCGGGCTGTCGCTGATGGAAGTGGGCATCAACTGGGCGGCCGGCGGCGTCGGCAACCCCGAATACGGCAGCCCCGTCTATCTCGGCCTGTCGCTGCTCGTGCTCACGCTGATCCTGCTGATCAACAAGTACGGCCGCGGCTTCATCGCGAACATCTCGGTGCTGCTCGGCATCGTCGCCGGCTTCGCGATCGCCTTCGCGATCGGCCGCGTGAATACCGACGGCGTCGCGCACGCACCGTGGGTCGGCTTCGTGATGCCGTTCCACTTCGGCCTGCCGCACTTCGACCCGCTGTCGATCGTGACGATGGTCACGGTGATGTTCGTCACGTTCATCGAATCGACCGGTATGTTCCTCGCGGTCGGCGACATGGTCGATCGCCCGGTCAACCAGGAGCGCCTCGTGCGCGGCCTGCGCGTCGACGGCCTCGGCACGCTGATCGGCGGCATCTTCAACTCGTTCCCGCATACGTCGTTCTCGCAGAACGTCGGCCTGATCGGCGTGACGGGCGTGAAGAGCCGTTTCGTGTGCGCCACCGGCGGCGTGATCCTCGTGCTGCTCGGCCTGTTCCCGAAGATGGCGCAGGTCGTCGCATCGGTGCCGCCGTTCGTGCTCGGCGGTGCGGGCATCGTGATGTTCGGGATGGTGGCGGCGAACGGCATCAAGGTGCTGTCGAAGGTCGACTTCGTGAACAACACGCACAACCTGTTCATCGTCGCCGTGAGCGTCGGCATGGGCCTCGTGCCGGTCGTGTCGCCGCACTTCTTCTCGAAGCTGCCGCCCGCGCTCGCGCCGATCCTGCACAGCGGCATCCTGCTGGCATCGGCGACGGCCGTGATCCTGAACATCGTGTTCAACGGCGTGAAAGGCGAGAAGGACGCACGCTGCGACATCCGCCGCGCCGGACACGACTTCGACGGGCGGCCCGCCGACGTGCATCACTGATCGCCTCGCGCCGGACGGCGGCGCGGAGAAGCGGTAAGCGGTAACGAAAAACGCCACGGCATGCCGTGGCGTTTTGTTTTGCGGGAGCGGGAAGCTGCGCGATGATCGGTCGGACAGCCGGGCGTTCGGACAGGCGGACAACTGGACGGTCGAACGGCAGAACAGCCGGTCATGGCGCGTGAAAGCGGGTCGCCCGCGGGCGCGGCGCGATGATGCCGGTTGGCCAAGCAGGATGGTTGGTCCGGCGCAATAAGCGGCACCGGAATCCGATACGCGCATCGTCACCCCAACCGTCTTCGCGCCGCACGAATCGACTACGCAAAAGAAAACGCCACGGACTTTCGTCCGCGGCGTTCTTGTTTCCGCAACCAGCCGGTTCGAAAGACAAGCGCGGTAGACCGCGCCTGCCCTTCCTTGCACGTTACCCGTTCGTCGCCGTTGCCGACGCAGGCGCCGGAGCGGCCGCCTTGTCGTAGTCGACCGGTGCATCCGGCGCGCGCGGCGTTTCGCCAGCCCGCTCGATCCACCCGCCGCCCAGCGAACGGTACAGGTTGACCAGGTTGGTCCAGCGCGCCAGACGCGCATTGATCAGCGACTGCTGCGCCGAATACAGGTCCGTCTGCGCGGTCAGCACCGACAGGTAGCTGTCGACACCGTTCTTGTAACGCAGATCCGACAGGTCGAAACGTCGCTGCTGCGCGTGCTCGTTGCGCTCCAGCGCCGCGATCTGCTGGTCGTACGTGCCGCGCGCGGCCAACCCGTCCGCCACATCGCGGAACGCTGACTGGATCGCCTTCTCGTAGTTCGCGATCTCGATACGCTTCTGCACATGCGCGAGGTTCAGGTTCGCGATGTTCTGACCGCCTTCGAAGATTGGCATCGTGATCTGCGGCGCGAACGACCATGCCGCCGTGCCGGCCTTGAACAGGCCGCCGAGCGTCGGGCTGCCGGTGCCGAACGCGCCAGTCAGCGAGATCTTCGGGAAGAACGCCGCGCGCGCCGCGCCGATGTTCGCGTTCGCGGCCAGCAGCGTCTGCTCGGCCTGCATCACGTCAGGACGACGCGTGAGCAGATCCGACGGCAACCCGGCCGGCACGTCCGTCAGCAGGTTCTGCGCGTCGAGCGGCATGCCCGCCGGCAGATCGTCCGGCAGCGGCTCGCCGATCAGCAGCACCAGCGCGTTCAACGCCTGCGCGCGTGCCCGTGCTTGCGCCTGCTGGTTCGACAGCGCCTGCTCGACCACCGTCTGCGCCTGACGCAGCTCGAGCTCGGAGCCCGTGCCGTTGTCGAACTGCAGCTTCGTCAGGTTGTACGAGTCTTGCGCCGTCTTCAGCGTGTTCTCCGTGACCTTCAACAGATCGTCGGTCGACAGCAGCGTCAGGTATTGATCCGCCACCTGCGACACCAGCGAGATCTCCGACGCCTGCCGCGCGTAGGACGTCGACAGGTACTGCGCGAGCGCCTGATCCTTCAGGCTCTGCACGCGGCCGAACAGGTCGAGCTCCCACGACGCCGACAGCCCGACGTTGTAGGCGCGCGAGATGTACGGCGCGCCGGTCTGCGAAAGACCCTGCGGCACGCGCTGGATATTGCCCGTGCCCGTACCGTCGAGCGTCGGGAACAACCCGGCGCGCGTGATCTGGTACTGCGCGCGCGCCGCCTCGATGTTCAGCACCGATACGCGCAGGTCGCGGTTGTTCTTCAGCGCGATCTCGATCAGCCGCTGCAGGCGCGGATCGACGAAGAACTCGCGCCAGCCGATGGCGGTCGCAGCCTGCCCGTTCGCGCTGCGCGCGCCGGCCGCACCCGGCTGCGTCGCGTAGACGCCGCCGGCCGGGTACGCCTGCGCGACGGGTGCGTCGGGCCGCTTGTAATGCGGCGCCATCGTGCAGCCCGTGGCGAAGAGCGCGACCGCGATTGCAGTCAAAGCGTGTTTTTGCATCATCACTGTCCCTTGTTGCCTTCGTCGCCGTTGCCCGGCTTCTCTTCGTGGTGCGAGTGCTCCTGAGCCAGGCGCAGCGCCTCGTCGACGTCTTCCTTCTCGCCGCTGAAGATCGCGCGGATCTTCACGAAGAACATCGGGATCATGAAGATCGCGAGGAACGTCGCCGTGATCATCCCGCCGATCACGCCCGTACCGATTGCGTGCTGGCTGGCCGAACCCGCGCCGTTGCTGATCGCGAGCGGCATCACACCGAGAATGAACGCGAGCGACGTCATCAGGATCGGACGCAGCCGCAGGCGCGCCGCTTCCAGCGCGGCCTCGATCGGCCCCATCTTCTCCGTCATCTGCAGTTCGCGCGCGAACTCCACGATCAGAATCGCGTTCTTCGCGGACAAGCCCACGGTCGTCAGCAGGCCGACCTGGAAGAACACGTCGTTCTCGAGGCCGCGCATCGTTGCCGCGAGCAGCGCACCGATCACGCCGAGCGGCACCACCATGATCACCGAGAACGGGATCGACCAGCTTTCATACAGCGCCGCGAGACACAGGAACACGACGAGAATCGAGATCGCGTACAGGATCGGCGCCTGCGAACCGGACTGGATTTCCTGGAACGACAGGCCGGTCCACGAATAGCCGATACCGACCGGCAGCTTCTTCGCGATCTGCTCCATCGCAGCCATCGCCTGACCGGTCGACTTGCCCGGTGCGGCCTGACCCTGGATTTCCATCGCCGACACACCGTTGTAGCGCTCGAGCTTCGGCGAACCGTACGTCCAGTGACCGGTCGCGAACGAACTGAACGGCACCATCCCGCCCGACCCGTTGCGCACGTACCAGATGTTCAGGTCTTCCGGCGTCATCCGGAACGGTGCGTCTGCCTGCACGTAGACTTTCTTGATCCGGCCGTCGGTATCGAGGAAGTTGTTCACGTACTTCGACGCCCATGCGATCGAGAACGTCTGGTCGATCGCATCCGCCGTCACGCCGAGCGCGTTCGCCTTCTCGCGATCGATGTCGACCTTGTACTGCGGCGTATCGTTCAGGCCGTTCGGACGCACACCCTGCAGCGTCGGATCCTTCGAGGCCATGCCGAGCAGCTGGTTACGCGCGGCCATCAGCGCATCGTGGCCGAGACCCGCGTTGTCCGTCAGCTCGAAGTCGAAGCCGGCAGCGGTGCCGAGTTCGGGAATCGACGGCGGGTTGAACGGGATCACGATCGCGTCCTTGTAGCCCGCGTAGCGCCCGAACATCCGGCCGATCAGCGCCTGCACCTTCTGGTTCGCATGCTGACGCTGCGAGTAGTCCTTCAGGCGAACGAACACGAGACCGGAGTTCTGGCCGCGGCCGGCGAAGCTGAAGCCGTTGACCGTGAACGCCGATTCGACGATTTCCTTCTCGTCCTTCAGCAGGTAGTCGGAAATGTTCGCGAGCGTCTTCGCGGTCGTTTCCTGCGTCGAGCCCGACGGCGTCTGCACGATCACGAACATCAGGCCCTGGTCTTCATCCGGCAGGAACGACTTCGGCAGGCGCACGAACAGCAGGCCGACCGCGACGATCACGACGAGGTAGATGATGAGCCAGCGGCCCGAGCGCTTGATCACGTGGTGCACGCCGACGTGGTACTTGTCGCGGCTGTTGTTGAACGTGCGGTTGAACCAGCCGAAGAAGCCCTTCTTCTCTTCGTGATGCCCTTGCGGGATCGGCTTGAGGATCGTCGCGCACAGGGCCGGCGTCAGAATCAACGCGACCAGCACCGACAGCACCATCGCCGACACGATCGTCAGCGAGAACTGACGATAGATCGCGCCCACGGAGCCGCCCGAGAACGCCACCGGCACGAACACCGCCGACAGCACGAGCGCCACGCCGACGAGTGCGCCGGTGATCTGGCCCATCGCCTTGCGGGTCGCCTCCTTCGGTGACAGGCCCTCTTCCGCCATCACCCGCTCGACGTTCTCCACCACCACGATCGCATCGTCCACCAGCAGGCCAATCGCGAGCACGAGGCCGAACATCGACAGCGTGTTGATCGAGAAGCCCACCATCGACATGATCGCGAACGTGCCGAGCAGCACGACCGGCACCGCGATCGTCGGGATGATCGTCGCCCGCAGGTTCTGCAGGAACAGATACATCACGAGGAACACCAGCACGATACCTTCGAGCAGCGTCTTGACCACTTCCTCGATCGACAGCTTCACGAACGGCGTCGTGTCGTACGGGTACTTCACGACGAGGCCGTGCGGGAAGAACGGTGCCAGTTCGTCGATCTTCGCGCGCACCGCCTTCGCGGTCGCCAGCGCGTTCGCGTTGGTCGCGAGCTGGATACCGAGTGCCGCGGTCGGTTGACCGTTGTACTTCGTGTCGAAGTTGTAGTTTTCACCGCCGAGCTCGAGCTTCGCGACATCCTTCAGGCGAACCTGCGAGCCGTCCTGGTTGACCTTCAGCAGGATGTTGCCGAACTGCTCGGGCGTCTGCAGCAGCGTCGACTCGGTGATCGTCGCCTGCAGCATCGTGCCCGGCGTGGACGGCGTGCCGCCGATCTGGCCGCCTGCGATCTGCACGTTCTGCGCGGAGATCGCGGTCGACACGTCGACCGGCGTGAGGCCGTAGTTCGTCAGGCGGGTCGCATCGAGCCAGACCCGCATCGCGTACTGCGAGCCGAACAGCGTGACGGTACCGACGCCGTTCAACCGGCTGATCGGATCCTTCACGTGCGACGCCACGAAGTTCGCGAGGTCGTACTTGTTCATGCTGCCGTCTTCGGAGTTGAAGGCGAGCACCAGCAGGAAGCTGCTGCTCGACTTCGTCACCGAGAGGCCGAGCTGCTGCACGACCTGCGGCAGAATCGGCGTCGCGAGCGACAGCTTGTTCTGCACCTGAACCTGCGCGATGTCGGCGTTGGTACCCGGCGCGAAGGTCAGCGTGATCGTCGCGTTGCCCGAGTCGTCACTGGTCGACGACATGTACAGGAAGTTGTCGAGACCGCTCATCTGCTGCTCGATCACCTGCGTCACCGTGTCTTCCACCGTCTTCGCGGAAGCGCCCGGGTAGTTCGCGGTGATCTGGATCGATGGCGGCGCGATCGTCGGATACTGCGAGATCGGCAGCGTGAAGATCGCCGCAACCCCGGCCAGCATCAGGATGATGGCGATCACCCACGCGAAGATCGGGCGATCGATAAAAAACTTTGCCATGAAACAGGCTCCCTGTTATTGCGCGCTCGAAGCGGCGGCAGCACTCGCCGGCGCGGCGCCCGATGCGGCAGCACCGGAAGCGGCAGCGGCGCCGGAACCGGCGGCAGCCGGCGCGGCGGTG
>NZ_JAAGPH010000234.1:0-7420 GCF_017104705.1 Burkholderia sp. Se-20373
CGGCGGGCTGCCGGCCCCGCCGGCCACCCCGGCGCCCCCGCGCGACGCCAGCCGCGCGCGCACCGCCTGGTAGAAGCGCAGGTTGTCGGCCACCGCCGACGCGGGCAACTCCGCGGACAGCAGCTTCTTCGCCGAATCGGTGTTGCCGAGCACGCCGTACGCGAACGCGAGGTTCTGGCGCGCCTGCCACGGCGCGGACGGCAACCCGGCGACGTCGAGCAGCACGTTCACGCCTTCGCGCGGCCGGTTGCTCAGCACGAGCGACAGCCCGAGATCGACACGCAGCCCCTGCGCGTCAGGGTGCGCGCGCAGTGCGTCGCGATACACGACCTGCGCATCCGCATGACGCCCCTGCAGGTCGAGCACGGTGCCGAGCCCTTCCGCCGCGAGCGGATGGTTCGGCTGCGCGGCGAGCAGGTCGCGGTAGCGCTGCGCGGCTTCGTCGAGGCGCCGCTGCCGCAACGCGACGCGCGCGAGCCCGAGCTGCGGGCCGAGTTCCGCGGGTGCCTGCCGCTGCGCTTCGTCATAGAGAATCCGCGCACGCTCCAGGTCGCCCGCGCGGTAGTTGACGTCGCCGAGCCCCAGGCGCGCCGCGAGCGAATCGGGATGCTTCGCGAGCACCTTCTCGTACAGCGTCGACGCGAGATCGACGTTGCCGCCGGCCAGTGCGCTGTCGGCGATGCGCAGTTCGGCCTGCGGGTCGTCGCTCTTGTGCGACAGCACCGGCCGCGTCTGGACGCCCGGCGCGCCGCAGCCGCCGGCCAGCACCGGCAGCACGGCCGCGAGCATGAAAGCGCGTACGACGGATCGTGTCATCTGAACACCTCGAGCAGGCGAATCGCCGCCGGGCCCGCCGCGATCAGGCAGACCGTCGGCAGGATGAACAGCATCATCGGCAGCGTGATCTTCGGCGCAAGCTTCGCGGCGCGCTCCTCGAGCGCGACGATCTGCTCGGTGCGCTCGGTGCGCGACAGCGTGCGCAGCGCCTGCGTGATCGGCGTGCCGAACCGCTGCGACTGCGTCAGCGTCGTCGCGAGCGAGCGCGCCGACGTGAAATCGACACGCATCGCGAAATGCGCGAGCGTCGCGGACACGTCGCCGCTCAGCGTCAGCTCGTCCGCGCACACGGTCAGCTCGTCGGCGAGCGGCGGGCAGATGCGCGCCAGTTCGTGCGCGACGCGCCGGATGCCCGACGCGAGACTGTTGCCGGCCATCGTGCAGATCACCAGCAGGTCCAGCGCATCGGGAAAGCACGCGGCGATGATGCGCCGCCGCCGCCGGATCATCACGCCGAGCACGTATTCCGGCACGATCATGCCGATCACGAAGGCGGCGATCATCGCCAGCGCGCGGATCACGAAGTATTCGCCGAAGCGCGGAATCAGCGGACTGAACACGATCGCGCCGCACGCGAACAGCACGCCGCAGCTCAGCTTGATCCCGATCATCACCGACGCGGCGCGGCGCTCGCGAAAGCCCGCACGCGTCAGCTGCAGGCCGAGCTTCACGCGCTGCATCGGGTCGAGCACCGGCAAGCGTTCACCGAGCTGCGCGAGCCGGCGCGTGAGATCCAGCCGGACGCCACCCGGCTGCAGCCACCCCGCCATCGACGCCGGCGGATGCTGGCCGGCAGCCTGCCGCACGCGCGCGGCGATCCGCTGGCGGGTGCCGCCGCCGGGCGTGGCGAGCGCCAGCGCGACACAGCCGAGCAACAACAGCAACTCGAGGCCGCGGGCGGCCAGTATCGACATCGTCATCGCGCGGTATCCAGTTTCGAGATCTTGCGGATCACCAGCAGGCCGACCGTCAGCAAGCCGGCCGCGATCGTCAGCATCGTGTGTCCCGGGTGCGTCGTGAACAGCAGCATCACGTAGTCGCGGTTCACGAGGAACAGCGCGCCGATCATCACGAACGGCACCGCTGAAATGATGTTCGTCGTGATGCGCCCTTCGGCGGTCAGCGCGCGCGTCTTCAGGCGGATGTCGCGACGCGTGCGGATGATGCTCGACAGCTCGTCGAGCGTTTCGCCGAGGCTGCCGCCGGTCTCGCGCTGCAGCAGCAGGTAGACGGTGAAGAACGAGAAGTCCGCGATCATCAGCCGGTCGGCCGCCTGCGTCAGCACGTCCTTGAGATCCGCGCCGACGCGCAGGCTGTCGCCCATCGAGCGGAACGTCGCGCGCACCGGCTCGGCCGCGCCGTCGCCAACCATGCTGATCGCCTGGGTGACCGGAATGCCCGCGCGCACGGCCCGCACGATCACGTCGATCGCGTCCGGGAACGCTTCGAGAAAACGCATCCGGAAGCGCTCGACCAACGCACGGTAGCTGGCCCGCATCGCGACCAGCGGCAACCCGACGTAGATCAGCGGACGCAGGAAGCCCGGCGGCCCGATCAGCTTCACCGCGACGATCGCGACGATCGCGCCGGCGATCGTGCTCGCGACCACGATCCTCACGCCGCCCTTGCCGCCGACGGCGCGCACGCGCGTCACGCGGCGCTGCAGCCACGCGCGCAGGCGGCCCTGGCGGCGCTCGAGGTTGAACAGCGCGACGCCGGGCGTGGCGGACGCGAGCCCGTCGCGCCCGGCGAGCGACGGCGACAGCCGGCGCATCCGCGCGCGGATGCGCTGGGCCGGCGTGCGGCTCGCGCGATCGAACCACGACGACAGCACGAGCCCGATCGCGAGGATCATCACGAACGCACCCACCGCGAACAGGTCGGCGGCCCTCATTGCCGGAACACCTCGGCGAGCGCATCCTCGACGCCGTAATACGCGGCGCGCGCCGCGAATGACGGCCGCAACGGCGACGCCTCGAACACGCCCTTCACCGCGTCGCGCGTCGTGTCGCCTTCCTGGCGGAACGCGAACAGGTCCTGTGTGATCACCACCTCGCCTTCCATGCCGACGATCTCGGTGATCCGCGTGACGCGCCGCACGCCGTCGCGCATCCGCTCGATCTGCACGAACAGGTGCACGGCGCTCGCGATCTGGCGCCGGATCGACAGCAGCTGCAGGTTCGCGTTCGCCATCATGACCATGCTCTCGAGCCGGCTGATCGCATCGCGCGGCGAATTCGCGTGGATCGTCGTCATCGAGCCGTCGTGCCCCGTGTTCATCGCCTGCAGCACGTCGAACGCCTCGGGGC
Source organism: Burkholderia sp. Se-20373 (assembly GCF_017104705.1). Classification (NCBI taxonomy): domain Bacteria; kingdom Pseudomonadati; phylum Pseudomonadota; class Betaproteobacteria; order Burkholderiales; family Burkholderiaceae; genus Burkholderia; species Burkholderia sp. Se-20373. Next base: position 3,147 of record NZ_JAAGPH010000234.1, read on the forward strand.
CGCGAATCTCGCCGAGGATGATGCGGTCGGGTCGCATCCGCAGCGCGTTGCGCACGAGATCGCGCTGCGAGATCCCGCCGAGCCCTTCGGTATTCTCCGGCCGCGTCTCGAGGCTCACGACGTGCGGCTGCAGCAACTGCAGCTCGGCCGCATCCTCGATCGTCACGATCCGTTCGTGCTGCTCGATGTGCTGCGACAGCGCGTTGAGCAGCGTGGTCTTGCCCGAGCCGGTGCCGCCCGAGATCACGATGTTCAGCCGGCACGCGCACGCGACCTTGAGCACCTGCAGCATCGGAGGCGAGATGTTGCCCTGCTGCGCCATCCGCGCGAGCGTGATGTCGCGCTTCGCGAACTTGCGGATCGAGATCGACGGGCCGCGCATCGCGATCGGCGGCAGCACGACGTTCACGCGGCTGCCGTCGGCGAGCCGCGCATCGACCATCGGGCTGCTCTCGTCGACGCGGCGCCCCACCGCCGCCGCGATCCGCTGTGCGACGCTCGCCACGTGCGCGTCGTCGCGGAACTTCAGCGACGTGAGTTCGAGCCGGCCCGCGCGCTCGACGTAGACCTGATCGGGCCCGTTGACGAGGATGTCGGTGACCGAATCGTCGGCGAGCAGCGGCTCGATCGGCCCGACGCCGAACATGTCGTTCAGGATGGCGTCGACGATCAGCACCTGCTCGCCGGCCGTGATCTTCAGCCGCTCGCGCTCGACCGTGTGCGCGGCCACCTGCTCGATGCCCGCGCGCACTTCGTCGCGCGTCTTCATCAGCGCCGCCGACATGTTCATCGACGCGAACACCGCGGTGCGGATCGCGTCGAACTTGCTCGACCGGATCAGCGCCTCGTGGGTGTCGGCTGTCACGGGTGCGCGGGCCGGAGCCGGTGCAGGCGTGTCCGCCGAGGTCGGGGCCGCGGCCGATGGTGCGGCCTCGCGTGCCACGGCGGGCGTCGCGGCCTGTGGCTCGGCCGGCACGGGATCCGCCGGCGGCCGGTTGCGGGTGCCGAACGTCACGTTCCCTTCCTCCACTTGACGAGCCGCGCATACCACGGCTCGGCGACGACCATCGGCTCGCCGGTGATGCCGTTCGCGAGCTGCCGGATCTGGTCCAGGAAGCCGTTGCGCTTCGCGCCTTCGATCGGCTCGCCGAGGTTCTCGGCGACGGCAAGCGTCTGCGGCTCGTGCGGCAGCTCGTGCAGCGCCGCGCCGCCGAACGCCGCCTCGAAATCGACCGGCTCGACGCGGCCCGCGACCGGGGCGAGCGGGTTGTTCAGCACCATCGACAGCAGCCGCTCGCCGGGCAGTTCCCGCACGAAGCGCACGAGCCGCGCGGCCTCGTACGCGGCGTGCACCGAACGGTCGACCACGACATGGACGAGATCGGACGCCACGAGCGCGTCCTCGAGCAGCTTGCCGGCGCCGCTGCCGACGTCGAACAGCACGTAGTGAAAACGGTCCTTCAGCATGTCGACCAGGCGCGCGACGGCCTGGTCGCCCAGCGTGACGTCGGCGCCGTAGGCCAGCTCGGCGGACAGCACGTGCAGCCGGTCGCCCTTCGTCACGAACATGCGCTCGAACAATGCGTCGTCGGGACGCTGCCCCATGTTCAGCAACTCGATCAGCCCGTTGTTGCTGGACAGCCCGAACATCGAGTTCGCGCCGCCGCCGTGCAGGTTCAGGTCGACGTAGGCCACGCGGCGGCGCTTCTCGCTCGCCAGGAAGCGCGCGAGGCTCACCGTGATCGTGGTCGCGCCGACGCCGCCGCGCGCGCCGACGAAGCTGACGACCTTGCCGGTGCGCGCCTGCACGACCGATTCCGTCGCGGTCAGCGCGCGCCGCATCAACTCGACGGTCAGCGGCTTGACGATGTAGTCCTGCACGCCGATGCCGAGCAGGTTGCGAAACAGGCCGACGTCGTTCTGCGTGCCGATCGCGATGACGCGCACCGACGGGTCGCACACGTCGGCGAGCCGCATCAGGTCCGACACCGGCAGCACCGAATCCGACACGTCGATGACGAGCTGGCGCGGCGAACGCTCGTACTGCTGCAGCAGCCGGATCGCATCGTCGCAGGTGCCGAGCTGCAGCTGGATGCGCGTGATCGCCAGCTCCTGCGTGACGCGGCGTATCACGTCCTCGCTGCCCGAATCGGCGACGACCGCGACGAGATCGGCCGCGCCCGCGGACGCGGCGCGCCGGGTGGGCTGACGGTCGAGGAGGTTCATGGGCGGCATCGTGATGGCATCCGGGTCCGGTCAATGGCTGGGCGAGCCGGTCGTCAGCGTCTTGCCTGGCGTCGGCTGCTTCACGCGATCCTCGACGTAGCGGCGCACCGCGTCGGCTGCCGTCTGCGCATCCGCGCCGCCGTACGGCACGGGCGCGACGAGATCCTCGGGCCGCGCGAGCATCGCCGCGAGGTTCGAATAGGTCGCGCAGCCGAACGGCACGCCGGGCCGCGCGAACCCCGCGTCGACGAGATGCGACGGCTGCATCAGCTTCGCGCAATCGGGCGCCACCGCATGCGCGCCGTCGAAGCCGATCGACCGCGCATCGGGCAGGTTGACCGGCGGCGGCGCCGACAGGCAGCCCGCGCACACCAGCGGCAGGAGTGCGGCAACGATCGATCGGGTTCGCATGTGCGCCTCCGGTTCAGTACACGAAGCCCGCGGCGCCGACGAGGCGCGGCGTGTCGCCCGACAGCAGGTCGAGCCCGAGGTTGCGCTGCGCCGCGAACTCGAGGTCGCTGCTCGGCCGCGCGACGGTGTCGATCGCCTGCTCGAGCTGGCCGGGCCCGGTCGGCTGCACGATGTACGGCGTGACGATCACGACCACCTCGGTCTTGTTGTCCTGGAAGTTCTTCGACGAAAACAGCCGGCCGATGATCGGCAGCCGGCCGAGCCCCGGAATCTGCGACACGGTGTCGGCCGTCTGGCTCTGCAGCAGCCCGCCGATCGCGAAGCTCTGCCCGCTCGACAACTCGACCGTCGTGTCGACGCGCCGCACTGTGAGCCCCGGCACCTTGACACCGCCGGTCGTCACGCTGTTGTTCGCATCGACCTCGCTCACTTCCGGCCGCACCTTCAGGCTGATCCGGTTGTCGGCGAGCACGGTCGGCGTGAAGTCGAGCGACACGCCGAACGGCTTGAACTCGACCGTGATCGCGCCGGTCGACGAACCGGCCTGCGCGACCGGGATCGGAATCTCGCCGCCCGCGAGGAAGCTCGCGGTCTCGCCGGACATCGCGGTGAGGTTCGGTTCGGCGAGCATCGTGATCAAGCCCTCCTGGTCGAGTGCGTCCAGCACCACGTCGATCGACCAGCGCCCCGCGCGGAATCCGCCGAGCACCGAGAAGGCGCCCGTCGGCGACAGGTTGAACAGGCCGTTCGTCGGATCGAACAGCGTGCGCCCGTTGAACAGGCCGCCGACGAAGTTGCCGGCGCCGCCCAGCGCGCTCCAGTTGATGCCGAGCTGCTGCGTGATGTTGCGGCTCACCTCGGTCACCCGCACGCGCAGGTTCACCTGGATCGGGCGCGACAGCGTGAGCCGGTTCACGATCTTTTCCTTGTCGTGCAGGTACGGCGTGAGCGACTGCATCACGGCGTCCGCGTCGGCCGCGCTCGGCACCTTCCCCGACACCATCAGCGAGCCCGGCGCGCCGGACACCGACAGCTTCAGCTGCGGAAAGCGGCTGTCGAGCACACCTTGCAGCGACGCCGTGTCGACCTGCACGATCACCGTCTTGCGCAGGATCGGGCGATGGTTCGCACCGAGCGCGATCAGCGTGGTCGTGCCCGCCTTCTTGCCGAACACGAACACGGTGCGCGGGGACGGCACCTGGATGTCCGCGATGGACGGATCGGCGACGAACATCGCCGCTGCGGGTTCGGGCAGCGACAGCAGTTCCCCCTTGCCGGTCGCGATCGACAGCGCCGCACCCGCGTCCGGCACGCGTGCGACCTGCGCCAACGCGCCCCCGGACGCGACGATGCAGGCCAGGCACCAGCAAGCGATCCAACGAACCATGCGCACCATGCGTGTTCCCGTCAAATGCCGGCCGCCGGGCGGCCGGCCCGAATCGTCAATCCGTCACTGCGCCGCCATGGCCGGCGGTTGCGCAGTCGCCTCCGCCGCGACGTTGGCGCTGCCCGTCGTCGTGGGCATTGCAGGCACTGCAGGCATCGCCGGCCACGCCGGCAGCAGATCGGGAGCGCACCCGTCTGAATTCCAGTCACCCCACCACACCCCGCAGTCCTTCCTCCGATTGCAAAACAAA
>NZ_JAAGPH010000235.1:0-7299 GCF_017104705.1 Burkholderia sp. Se-20373
CGTCGCCGTTCGGGCGCCCCGAACCCGCGCCGCCGGCGCCGGGCATGCCGTCGTAACCGGCGCCGCGGCCGGTGCGCGCCTGCGCGTGCTCCTGGGCCTGGCGCAGCTTGCGCGCGATCCACGAGCCCGCGAAGAAGAGAAGAATCAGGAGAAGAATCTGTCGCATCGGAAACCTGCGTTCAAACCACGGAACGGTGCAGCAGCACCTCGAAAACGAACCGGCTGCCGACATACGCGAGCAGCAGCGCGGCGAACGACACGAGCACCCAGCGCGCGGCGCCCCGGCCACGCCAGCCCGACGTCTTGCGGGCGACCAGCAGGCCGCCGAACATCAGCCACGACAGGATCGCGAATACCGTCTTGTGGTCGAGGCGCAGCGCGCGCGCGTCGACCTGCTCGCTGAACAGGATGCCCGACGCGAGCGTCAGCGTGAGCAGCACGAAGCCGGCCCCGATCAGGCGGAACAGCAGCTTCTCGAGCGTCAGCAGCGGCGGCAGCGTCTCGAGCCAGCTCGCGATCCAGCCCGTCGAGCCGTCGCGCCCGCCGCTCCTCAGCGACTGCAGGCGCCGCTCGACCATCAGCATCAGGATCGCGTGCAGCGCCGCGATCGCGAACAGGCCGTAGGCGATGTTCGCGATCAGGAAGTGCAGCTTGAACAGCGGTGCTGCGGCATAAGGAAGCACCCGCACGCCGCCGAACACGAGCGGCAGCAGCGACGCGCCGCACGCGAGCGGCAGCACCAGCAGGCGCAGGCTGTCGAGCGGAAAGAAGAAGCTCTCGATCCAGTAGATGCCGGCGCCGAGCCAGAACATCGCGGACAGCGCGAACGCGAAGCCGAACACCATCGCGTCGTTCGGAAAGATCGTCATGTGGAGCAGCACGCCGTGCGCGACCAGCGCGGCGAACAGCAGCGCGCGACCGGCCCCGCTCATCCCGGACGCGGCGGACGCGGGAACCGGCACGGCCGGCACGCTCGCGACGAGCGGCGTCGCACCCTGGCGGTGCGTGCGCCAGCCTGCGACGGCGAGGCCGCCGTACAGGAATGCGGTGAGGGCATACAGTACAATATCCATGTTCGAAGTTTACACTAGGCCCCCTTCCCGCGACGGCTCCCTTTGTTCGGTTCCGCCGCGCCTTCGGGCCCCACTGTCCATCGCTCCCCATGCTCGACAATCTCACTCAACGGATGGCGCGCGTCGTCAAGACGCTGCGCGGCGAGGCCCGGCTTACCGAGGCGAACACCCAGGAGATGCTCCGCGAGGTGCGTCTCGCCCTGCTGGAGGCCGACGTTTCGCTGCCGGTCGTCCGCGAATTCATCGCCAAGGTCAAGGAAAAGGCGCTCGGCGAAGAAGTGATCAGCAGCCTGTCGCCGGGTCAGGCGCTGGTCGGCGTGGTCCAGAAGGAACTGACCGCCGTGATCGGCGGCGACTACGAAGGCAAGGCCGCCGAGCTGAACCTCGCGGTCACGCCGCCCGCCGTGATCCTGATGGCCGGCCTGCAGGGCGCGGGCAAGACCACGACCGCCGGCAAGCTCGCGAAGCTGCTGCGCGAGAAGTACAAGAAGAAGGTGCTGACCGTGTCGTGCGACGTGTATCGCCCGGCCGCAATCATGCAGCTGAAAACGGTGAGCGAACAGGTCGGCGCCGACTTCTTCCCGTCCACGCCGGACCAGAAGCCCGTCGACATCGCGGTTGCGGCCGTCGACTGGGCGAAGCGCCACTACCATGACGTGCTGATCGTCGATACGGCCGGCCGCCTCGGCATCGACGAGGCGATGATGCAGGAAATCGCCGCGCTGCACGGCACGCTGAAGCCGGCCGAAACGCTGTTCGTCGTCGACGCGATGCTCGGCCAGGACGCGGTCAACACGGCGAAGGCGTTCAACGACACGCTGCCGCTCACCGGCGTCGTGCTGACCAAGCTCGACGGCGACTCGCGCGGCGGCGCCGCGCTGTCGGTGCGTCACGTCACGGGCAAGCCGATCAAGTTCGTCGGTGTCGCCGAAAAGCTCGACGGCCTCGAGGTGTTCCACCCCGACCGGATGGCGAACCGGATCCTCGGCATGGGCGACATCCTCGCGCTCGTCGAGGAGGCACAGCGCGGCGTCGACGTGCAGGCCGCGCAGAAGCTTGCCGACAAGGTCAAGAAAGGCGGCGACTTCGACCTGAACGATTTCCGCGCGCAGATCTCGCAGATGAAGAACATGGGCGGCCTGTCGTCGCTGATGGACAAGCTGCCCGCGCAGTTTCAGCAGGCGGCGGCAGGCGCCGACATGGGCCAGGCCGAGAAGTCGATCCGCCGGATGGAAGGCATCATCAGCTCGATGACGCCGGCCGAGCGCGCGAAACCCGAGATCATCAAGGCGACGCGCAAGCGCCGCATTGCAGCCGGCGCGGGCGTGCCGGTGCAGGAAGTCAACCGGATGCTGAACCAGTACGACCAGATGCGTACGATGATGAAGAAGCTGAAGGGCGGCAACATGCAGAAGATGATGCGCGGCCTGAAGGGCATGATGCCCGGCATGCGCTGATTCCGCCCATCGGCCGGCGCGCGGGTTTTTGCTGTAGCGCGCGGCGGCCGTTCTGCTTCATTCTTATTTGTATACCGACTGCCCGCCAGAACACATGAACCGCGAAGAAGCCCTCCACATTTTCAACCACTCCGAAGAGATCGTCTCGGCGGACGCCGTCAACGCGTCGATCTCCAAGATGGCCGACGCGATCCGCGCCGAGATCGGCGACGCGTTCCCGCTCGTTCTCTCGGTGATGGGCGGCGCCGCGGTGTTTACCGGGATGCTGCTGCCGCATCTCGATTTCCCGCTGGAATTCGACTACATCCACCTGACCCGCTACCGCAACACGACGCAGGGCAGCCCGGAGATGCACTGGCGCGTCGCGCCGCGCGAATCGGTGAAGGACCGGATCGTGCTCGTGCTCGACGACATCCTCGACGAAGGCGAGACGATGGCCGCGATCCGCGACCGCATCCTCGACATGGGCGCCAAGCGCTTCATGTCGGCCGTGCTGTGCGAGAAGACGCTCGCGAAGGCCAAGCCGCTGCACCCCGACTTCTGCGGCTTCGCGGTGCCGGACCGCTACGTGTTCGGCTGCGGGATGGATGCGAAGGGCTACTGGCGCAACCTGCCGACGATCCGTGCGCTGACCACGAACGTCTGAGCACCCCGCTCCGCACTATATAAGTAGAAAGCGGCGCTCCGGTTCCCCGGAGCGCCGCTTTTTTTAAGCGTCTTGGGTACGCGCCGCCCCGCCCTACAGCTGGTGCACGAACGCGCGGACGCCGCCCAGCATCATCTCGACCGAAATCGCGACGAGCACGAGGCCCATCAGCCGCTCGAATGCCGCGACGGTCCGCTCGCCGATCCATTGCTGGATCCGCTCGGCCAGCACCAGCGTCACCGCGCAGACGATCATCGTGACCGTCAGCGCGCCGACCCACTCGAGCATCTTGCCGGGCCCCTGCGACGTCAGCAGCATCACCGTCGCAAGCGCGGACGGCCCGGCGAGCGCCGGAATCGCGAGCGGCACGATGAACGGCTCGCCGCCCGCACGCGGATCGTTGCCGAGCGCGCCATCCGGATGCGGGAAGATCATCCGCAGCGCGATCAGGAACAGCACGATCCCGCCGCCGAGCCGCAGCGACAGGTCGGTAAGGCTCATCATCCGCAGGAAACGATCACCGACCAGCATGAAGAACAGCAGGATCACGAACGCGATCCCCACTTCACGCAGGATCAGCTTCACGCGCCGCTCGCGCGGCACATCCCGCATTGCCGAAATGAACAGCGGGATGTTGCCGAGCGGATCGGTGATCAGCACCAGGAGCACGGTGGCCGACAGGAAGGTGTATTCCACCGCGTTCCCCGGTCGGTGCGCTTAGCGCGCGAGCGCGGCGCGGATCTTCTCCGCGACCGTCGCCGCAGCCGCGTCGGCCGGCAGCAGCGTCGCTTCGGCGTCGCGGCGGCCCTGATACTCGATCTTGCCTTCCTTCAGGCCGCGCTCGCCGATTACGAGGCGATGCGGCACGCCGACCAGCTCCCAGTCGGCGAACATCACGCCCGGGCGCTCGCCGCGATCGTCGAGGATCACGTCGATGCCGGCAGCAACGAGTTCCGCGTACAGCTTGTCGGCCGTCTCGCGCACCATGTCGCTGCGGTCATAGCCCATCGGGCACAGTACGACTTCGAACGGTGCAATCGACTCGGGCCAGATGATGCCCTTGTCGTCGAAGTTCTGTTCGATCGCCGCGCCGAGAATGCGCGTGACGCCGACGCCGTAGCAGCCCATCAGCATCGGCTGCGGCTTGCCCGACTCATCGAGGAACGTCGCACCCATCGCTTCCGAATACTTGGTGCCGAGCTGGAACACGTGGCCGACCTCGATGCCGCGGCAGATGTCGATCACGCCCTTGCCGTCCGGCGACGGATCGCCCTTCTTCACGTTGCGCACGTCGGCGACGTCCGGCTCGGGCAGGTCGCGGCCCCAGTTCACGCCAGCGATGTGGTAGTCGACCTCGTTCGCGCCGACGACGAAGTCGCTCATGTTCGCGACCGTGCGGTCCGCGATCACCTTCACGGGTTTCTTCGTGCCGACCGGGCCGAGATAGCCCGGCGGCGTGCCGAACCACTCGACGATTTCCTGCTCGGTCGCGAAGCGGTGGTTCTTCAGGCCCGGCAGCTTCGACACCTTGATCTCGTTCAGGTCGTGATCGCCGCGCAGCATCACGAGCCAGATGGTCGGCTCGGCGCCTTCGTTGTCGGTCGCGAGCACGATCGACTTGATCGTGCGCTCGAGCGGGATGCCCAGCAGCTCGGCGACGGCTTCGCACTTCGCCTTGCCGGGCGTCGCCACTTTCTCCATCGCTTCGGCCGGCGCCGCGCGTTCGGCGATCAGCGGCAACGCTTCGGCCGCCTCGATGTTCGCCGCGAATTCGGACGTCGGGCAGTACGCGATCGCGTCTTCACCGGTGTCGGCGATCACGTGGAATTCGTGCGAGAAGTTGCCGCCGATCGAGCCGCTGTCGGCCGCGACCGCACGGAACTCGAGGCCGAGGCGCGTGAAGATGCGCACGTATGCGTCGTACATCTTGCGATACGACTCGTTCAGGCCGGCCGCATCCTTGTCGAACGAGTATGCGTCCTTCATGATGAATTCGCGGCCGCGCATCACGCCGAAGCGCGGACGGATCTCGTCGCGGAACTTCGTCTGGATCTGGTAGAAGTTCACCGGCATCTGCCGGTAGCTCTTGATCTGGTTGCGCGCGATGTCGGTGATGACTTCCTCGTGCGTCGGCCCGATCACGAAGTCGTTGTCCTTGCGGTCCTTGAAGCGCAGCAGCTCGGGACCGTACTGCTCCCAGCGGCCCGATTCCTGCCACAGTTCGGCGGGTTGCACGGCCGGCATCAGCAACTCGATGGCGCCCGCCCGGTTCATTTCCTCGCGCACGATCGCCTCGACCTTGCGAATCGAACGCAGGCCGACCGGCAGGTAGTTATAGATGCCGCCGGCGACGCGACGGATCATGCCGGCGCGCACCATCAGCTTGTGGCTGACGATCTCTGCGTCGGCGGGTGCTTCTTTCAGGGTGCCGATAAAGAAACGGGAAGCTTTCATGCGGACGGTTCCAAAAACGGCGCCCCCAGGCGGGGCGCCCGAAAAAGTTTCAAGGTGAAAAAGCTGCGCGCGACGAACGGCGATGGCGCAGATGACGTAGCAGACTAATCAGGGACAATTCAGCCGGTGTGCCCCGCGCGGATTCGCTCCGTCACGGTGCGCAGCGCCCGTTATCTGTTTATAATCAAAGCAATTTTAAAGGATTCGAAGGTGGTTGTATGCTGGATCGTGAAGGCTTTCGCCCGAACGTCGGCATCATCCTCTTGAACGCGCGCAACGAGGTGTTTTGGGGCAAGCGGCTCCGCGAGCATTCCTGGCAGTTTCCTCAAGGTGGGATCAAGTACGGCGAGACCCCCATGCAGGCGATGTACCGGGAACTGCACGAGGAAACGGGCCTGCATCCGGAACACGTCAAGATAATCGGCCGCACACGCGACTGGTTGCGTTATGAGGTGCCTGACAAGTTCATTAAACGCGAAGTACGCGGTCATTACCGCGGCCAGAAGCAGATCTGGTTCCTGCTGCGGATGGTTGGACGCGATTGCGACATTTGCTTGCGCGCGACCGACCACCCGGAGTTCGATGCGTGGCGCTGGAACGAGTACTGGGTGCCGCTCGATGCGGTGATCGAGTTCAAGCGGGATGTCTATCAGTTGGCGCTGACGGAACTGTCGCGCTTCCTGCGCCGCCCGGCGCAGCGAGCCGAGAAGCCGCGTGGGCCGCGTCTGTCGCGCTATCCGCGCGTCATTGGCGTACAGGCCCAGCAGACGCTGACGATTGTCGACACATCGGTAGTCTGTTCGGAGATCGAAGTGGAAGCGGGCACGCTCGACGAGATGCCGCCCCACGTGATCGTCGGCAAATGACGAATCGAACTGCATGACCGGGCGCGACCTTGGTGTCGCGCCCTTTTTTTACGAGGAATGCATATTGAAAGCGATTGCTCTCGCGCTCGCATCGATTGCCGCGGCAGCCACGCTGGCAGGTTGCGCGAATTCGAAGACGCCCACCAACAAGGATGACAGCGAGTTCGTATATCTGCTGGACCGCCAGGGCACGTGGAAGGAAAACACGGTCGACTCGCTGCCGCCGCTGCCGCAAACGGGCGACCTGCTGCCGTTCAACGTATCGCAGAACACGCCGCTCAAGTTCTTCGTCGATGCGAAGTCGCTGGCGGTCGGCACCGATGGCGTCGTGCGCTACGCGGTCGTCATCACGAGCCCGGCCGGTGCGCGCAACGTGAACTACGAAGGCATCCGTTGCGACACCTACGAATGGCGTCAGTACGCCGGCCTGAATTCGGAACACGACGGCTGGGATCGCACGGTCGAGAACGACTGGCGGCGCATCGAGAACGGCGAACTGAATGCCTACCACTCGGCGCTCTATCAGGACTACTTCTGCGCGAACAAGATGCCGCAGGGCTCGACCCAGCAGATCCTGGAGAACATCCGGTTTCACCGCACCGCGATGAGCCAGTTGCGCTGACGGCGCGCGGCGCCCGCCGCGCCCCTGTTCGTCGCATGAAAAAAAGCCCGCATCTGAACTGACCCCACGAAGTTGGACGGTTAAAGGCTAGGCGCCCAAGGACTGAGTTCTGTATTGCACGGGACTCAGTCCTTTCAGTTTGAGCTTGATTCGTTCGTGATTGTAGTAATGGATGTAGCGC
>NZ_JAAGPH010000236.1:0-7103 GCF_017104705.1 Burkholderia sp. Se-20373
TCGCTTCGGCGAGGTGGCCGCGAGCGTCGCGCCGCTGTTCGACGGCATCGCGGTGACGGGGAGCGAGAGCGAGCGCGCGCTGGTCGACACGGTGTGCGCCCGCGCGGGCCCGCGCGCGGTGCCGTTGGCGGGCGTGCTGTCGCTCGGCGAACTCGGCGCGCTGATCGAGACGGCCGACCTGCTGCTGTCGAACAATTCCGGCCCGGTGCATCTCGCGGCCGCGCTCGGCACGCCGGTGGTCGATCTCTATGCGCTGACCAATCCGCAGCACACGCCGTGGCGGGTGCCGCACCGGGTGCTGAACGTCGACGTGCCGTGCCGCAACTGCTACCGCAGCGTGTGCGATCAACCCGGCCATCCGTGCCTGCGGGAGGTGAGCGTCGACGATGCGGTCGCCGCCGTGCACGCGCTGCTGCGCGGCCGCATGCGCCATGCGCGGCGGGCGGCCGTGCGGGCCGCCATGCAGGGTGACGGACCGGTCGACGCGAGCCCGTCGAACGTGATTCCGTTCTCGCCCGCCATCACGAGGAGCTGACGCATGCCCGAACCGATCCATACGCTCGGCATCAACGCCGCCTTTCACGACAGTGCCGCGTGCCTCGTGCGCGACGGCGTCGTGATCGCGGCCGCCGAGGACGAACGCTTCACGCACGTGAAGCACGCGAAGCGCCCGGTACCGTTCTCGACCTGGGAGCTGCCCTACCATGCGATCGACTACTGTCTCGCGGAGGCCGGCATCGCGCTCGCGGACGTCGACCACGTCGCGTATTCGTACGATCCGTGGTTCGAGCTCGACCGTGACACGGCCGAGCCGTCGCTGACCTTGCCGCTTTCGCCGTCAGCGCATGCGCCGCGCAACGGCGGCGCGTCGCCATGGCATCCGCTGTTCCTGTCGTCGATCGTGAACGCGCCGCGCCAGCTCGCGGGCGGCGCGCCGCACCACCTGCAGCGGCGTTTTCGCGGTGTCACGCACGACGGGCCGTTCCGCTGGCATTTCGTCGAGCACCATCTCGCGCACGAGGCGAGCGCGTTTCTCGCGGCGCCGTACGCGCGCTGCGCGGTGATGACGATGGACGGGCGCGGCGAGCGTGCGACGACGAGCTACGGCGCGTTCGACGGCCGGTCGTACCGGCGGCTCGGCCAGGTGAACCTGCCGCATTCGCTCGGGTTGCTGTACGAACGCGTGACGCGCTACCTCGGCTTCCTGCATTCGTCCGACGAGTACAAGGTGATGGCGCTCGCGTCGTACGGCAAGCCGGTGTTCGCCGACGCGATGCGCAAGCTGGTGCGCTACGACGGCGACGGACGCTACGCGGTCCTCGACGGCGATCTCGTCGCGCTGTTCGGCCCGCCGCGCGAACGCGGCGGCCCGATCGAGCCGCATCACTGCGACATCGCGCATGCGTTGCAGCTCGTGCTGGAAGAAACGGCGTTGCAGGCGGTCGACTGGCTGGCCGCCGGCACCGGCGAACGGCAGCTCGCGATGGCGGGCGGCGTCGCGCTGAACTGCGTGATGAACGCGAAGATCCGCGATCGCGGCCCGTTCGACGACGTGTGGGTGCAGCCCGCCGCCGGCGACGCCGGCACCGCGCTCGGCGCGGCGCTGTGGACCGACTTCCGGATGCGCGGCGAGCGCGGCGCATGGCGGATGGATCATGCGTATCTCGGGCCGTCGTATGGCGACGACGCGATCGAGGCGTTCCTGAAGGACGCCCAGCTGCCGTACCGGCGGCTGGCCGACGTCGCCGCGCAAACGGCCGCGCTGCTCGCGGCGAACCGCGTGATCGGCTGGTTCCAGGGGCGCATGGAGTTCGGCCCGCGCGCGCTCGGCGCACGCTCGATCCTCGCGTCGCCGACCGACCCGGACATGCAGCGCAAGCTCAACCAGATCAAGGATCGCGAGGACTTTCGGCCGGTCGCGCCGGTCGTGCTCGAAAGCAAGGCCCATCACTGGTTTCGCGGCGGACGGCGTACGCCGCTGCGCGCGCCGTTCATGCTGTTCGTGTACGACGTCGCGCCCGGCGCCGAGGCGACGATTCCGGCCGTGCGCCATATCGACGGCACCGCGCGCGTGCAGACCGTCGACGAGACCCAGCATCCGCTGCTGCACGCGCTGCTGACCGAGTTCGACGGGCTCACCGGCGTGCCGGTGCTCGTCAACACGTCGTTCAATACCCGGGGCGAGCCGATCGTCTGCACGCCGCGCGACGCGCTCGAATGCTTCTGGACGTCGCCGCTCGACGCGCTCGTGATCGGTTCGTTCCTGCTGGAGAAACCGAGATGAACGCGCGCGACACGCAACGGCCGCCGGTCGTGTCGGTCGTCGTGCCGACCTACCGGCGGCCCGACCTGCTCGAACGCTGCCTCGATGCACTGTGCGTGCAGGTGTTCGACCCGACGGCCTACGAGATCATCGTGGTCGACGACGACGCCGCCGGCAGCGCGCGGCCGGTCGTCGAGCGGTGCCGTGCGCGCGTGACCGACGTGCCGGCGATCCGCTACATGACCGCGCCCGCCACGCAGGGGCCGGCCGGTGCGCGCAACGTCGGCTGGCGCAGCGCGTGCGGCGCGTTGATCGCGTTCACCGACGACGACACGATTCCCGATCCGGCGTGGCTGCGCCACGGCACGGCCGCGTTGCTGGCCGAACCGTCCGCATCCGCCGCCGCGGGCCGCATCGACGTGCCGTTGCGGCCGCACCCGACCGACTACGAACGCGACGCGGCCGGCCTCGCGCATGCGGAGTTCGCGACGGCGAACTGTTTCGTGCGGCGCGGGGCGCTCGAACGGGTCGGCGGCTTCGACGAACGCTTCACCCGCGCCTGGCGCGAGGACGCGGACCTGATGTTCGCGTTGCGCGAACACGCGGGGCCGATCGTTGGCGCCGACGCGGCGTGCATCGTGCATCCGGTGCGCCCGGCGCGCTGGGGCGCGAGCATCGGCCAGCAGTCGAAGGTCTATTTCGACGCGCTGCTGTACAAGAAGCACCGTGCGACCTACCGCCGCCATATCCGGCCGGTGCCGCCGTGGCATTACTACGCGGCGGTGCTCGCCGCGCTCGGCGCGATCGTGTGCTTCGCGGCCGGGTGGCCGGCGCCGGGCGTCGCATGCGCGTCGGCCTGGGCCGTGTTGACGGCGGCGTTCTGCGTGAAACGCTTGCGCGGCACGCGGCTCACGCCGTCGCACGTTGCCGAGATGATCGTCACGTCCATCGCGATTCCGCCCGTGTCGCTGTACTGGCGCATGCGCGGCGCGCTTCATTTCCGGGTCCTGTTCCTATGACGACCGAACCTGCCGATTTCGCGCGCGTGCGGCGCCCGACGCGCATCGCGGTGTTCCGTGCGCTGCAGCTCGGCGACATGCTGTGCGCGGTGCCCGCGTTGCGCGCGCTGCGGCGCGGTGAACCCGACGCGCGGATCACGCTGATCGGGCTGCCGTGGGCGCGCGAGTTTGCGTCGCGCTTCTCGGACTACCTCGACGGTTTCATCGCGTTTCCCGGTGCGCCGGGGCTCGACGAGCAACCGGTGCCCGACGCAGCCGCCCGTGAGGCGTTCGTCGCCGAGTGCCGCGCGCGGGATTTCGACCTCGCGATCCAGCTGCACGGCAGCGGCACGCACACCAACGCGATCGTCGCGTCGCTCGGGGCCACGCGCACGGCCGGCTTCGTGCCGGCCGACGGTGGCGCGACCCGGCTCGACCACACGCTCGCGTGGCGGGACGACGAGCCGGAAGTCACGCGTTACCTGGCGCTGATGCGCGCGCTCGGCTATGCGGCATGGGGCGACTACCTCGAATTCCCGCTCGGCGGCCTGGATTACGCGCTGTGGCACGTGCTGTGCGACGAGCATGCGCTCGATCCGGGGCGTTACGTGATCGTGCATCCCGGCGCGCGGATGGCGTCGCGGCGCTGGCCGGTCGAGCGCTTCGCGCTCGCCGCACGGCAGCTCGCCGACGACGGCTGGCAGATCGTGTTGACCGGCACGCGCGCGGAACGGGCGCTGGCCGATGCGTTCGCCGAGCACCTCGCGCGGCCCTGCGTGAACCTGTGCGGCCGCACGCCGCTCGGCGCGCTTGCCGCGCTGATCGGACGCGCACGGCTGGTGTTGTGCAACGACACGGGCGTGTCGCACGTCGCGGCGGCGCTCGGCACGCCGAGCGTGATCGTCGCGTGCGGCAGCGACACGGCCCGCTGGGCGCCGCTCGACAGCGCGCGACATCGCGTCCTCGCGAACTATCCGGCGTGCCGGCCGTGCATGTTCGACACGTGCCCGTACGGACACGAATGCGCGATGGCGATCGGTGTCGGCGACGTGATCGAGCAGGCGGGCGAACTGCTGGCGGAGGAGAGGCGTCATGTCACGTAAGCGGCTGCGCGTGCTGACCTGGCACGTGCATGGCAACTACCTGTATTACCTGTCGCAGGCGCCGCACGATTTTTTCATCGTGACGAAGCCGCACGATCCGCCCGGCTATGCGGGCCGCGTCGGGCACCTGCCCTGGGGCGACAACGTGCACGAGGTGCCGGCGGAGTGCGTGCGCGACACCGCATTCGACTGCGTGCTGTACCAGCATCAGAAGCATTACGAGCACGACCGCCTGCGGCTGCTGAGCGACGACCAGCGTGCGTTGCCGACCCTGTTCGTCGAGCACGATCCGCCGCGCGGGCATCCGACCGATACGCTGCATCCGGTGCAGGATCCGAACGTGCTGCTGGTGCACGTGACGCCGTTCAACGCGCTGATGTGGGACAACGGCGTGACGCCGACGCGTGTGATCGAGCACGGCGTGCTGATGCCCGACCACGTCGCGTATCACGGGACGTTGCCGAAAGGCGTGACGGTCGTGAACAACCTGGCGCGCCGGGGGCGTCGGCTGGGCGCCGACCTGTTCGAGGCCGCGCGTCACAGCGTGCCGCTCGAACTGGTCGGGATGGGCTCGGCCGAGCTGGGCGGGATCGGCGAGGTGCCGAACCCGGCACTCCCGCACTTCCTGTCGCACTACCGGTTCTTCTTCAATCCGATCCGCTATACGAGCCTCGGGCTCGCGGTGATCGAGGCGATGATGATCGGGATGCCGATCGTCGCGCTCGCGACGACCGAGATGGCGCTGCTCGTCCGCAGCGGCCGCAACGGCATGGCCGATACGCGGCCGGCCGTGCTGATCGATGCGATGCGCATGCTGATCCGCGATCCCGATCTCGCACGCGAGTGGGGCGCCGCCGCGCGACGCGACGCGTGCGAGCGCTTCGGCATCGAGCGGTTCGTGCGCGACTGGGACGCGGCGTTGCACGACGTCGCGACCTGAGCCGCACGCGTGCCGAGCGGGCTCAGGGCGTCGGTGCGTCGGGCGGGGTCGGCACGTTCGACGGGGTCGGCACGTTCGACGTGCCGGTTCCGCGAAACGCCTCCCGTTCATGTTCGGGCAGGAGCGCGAGCCGGTTGTACAGCGTCTTCAGGCTGATGCCGAGCGCTTTTGCGGTGCGCGGCTTGTCGCCGTTGAAATGCCGCAGCGACGCGACGATGAAGCGCTGCTGCGTGTGCGCGAGCGTCGTGCCGATATGCAGCGTGATCGCGTTGTGACGACATTCGTCGCGCGGCGGCGCACGGCGCGGCAACTGCAACTCGATCTGCTCGTCGGCGAGGATGAACGCGCGCTCGAGCGTATTGCGCAGCTCGCGCACGTTGCCGGGCCACGTATAGGTGCGCAACGCCTTCATCGCCTGCATGGACAGCCGCTTTCTCGTGCGGTGCCGCGCATTCAGCCGCTCGACGATCTGCAGCGCGATATCGTCGACGTCGTCCTCGCGCTGCCGGAGCGCGGGCACGTGCAGCGCGACCGTCGCGATCCGGTAGAACAGGTCCTCGCGCAGCCGCCCGCTGCGCACGGCCTCGACCGGGTCGTGATGGGTGGCGGCGACGATCCGCACGTCGAGCGGGATCGATTCGTGGCCGCCGACCCGCACGATCGTGTTCGACTCGAGCGTGCGCAGCAGCTTGACCTGCAGCTCGGCCGGCATTTCGGCGATTTCGTCGAGAAACAGCGTGCCGCCGCGTGCGGCCTCGAACATGCCGACATGCTGCGCGACGGCGCCGGTGAAACTGCCTTTCTCGTGACCGAACAGATGCGATTCCGCGATGTCGTGCGGAATCGCGCCGCAATTGACGGGAACGAACGGCCCGCGGCGGCGTGGGCTCATGTCGTGCAGGAGCCGCGCGACGATGTCCTTGCCCGCGCCGCTTTCGCCGACGATCAGCACGCCGACGCGCGTCACGGCCACGCGCGACACCTTCAGCAACAGGGTCTGGATCGTACGCGAGCGGCCGAAAAGCCGCATGCCGTCATCGACGGATTTCGACATGGTGTGATACCGAGTGGGAAGATTTGAACGAATGCGTCGAGACCAGGTGAAAAAATGACGTGGCATGCGTCACCGTTTTCCTATACCGAGAATACCTGTTATGGCGGCATTGAGACATTGAATCTGCAATGCGGGCCGCGCGGCCGGATAGATTTATTCGATAGGCGGAGAATGCACGACACCATTCTTCTATACTGCTAAGCGTTGCATCCCGGGCAGGAACGCTCGCCCGTCCGATCATGCGCAGCGCGGCGCGTGCCGCCGCGAAACGAGGCGGAGACAATGCGCTGCGCGTCCGTCGCGGTGCCGGCCATGCAGGGGGTCGGGCCGCTTCACGAGGAGCCTCGATGCCCTATGTCCTGATCGTCGAAGACGATGCCGATACGCGCGCCATGCTCGCGACGCTCGCCCGCACGCAGCAGCTTGCGTGCGACACGGCCGCGACGCTCGAGGAAGCGCGCACGCTCGTGTCGACGCATACCCCCGATCTCGTGCTGTGCGATCTCGTGCTGCCGGACGGCAACGGGATGGACCTGTTCGATGCATTGCCGAAGCGCGCGCACTGCGAAATGGTGCTGACCACCGGCCACGCGAGCCTCGAAACCGCGATCGACGCACTGCGGCGCGGCGCGACCGACTACCTGGTGAAGCCGCTGAACATGCAGCGGTTGAACAGCATCTTCGCGCGCGTGCCGCGCACCACCGCGCTGCATGAAGAGATCGCCGAGCTGCGCTCCGAACTGCA
>NZ_JAAGPH010000237.1:0-7214 GCF_017104705.1 Burkholderia sp. Se-20373
AGGACCAAACACATGCAGATACTCCCTGTCCACCACCCACGGCCTTCCGATCTCGCACGGGCCCTCGCGCTCGCGCTCGCGAGCACTCCCTTCGTACCATGCGGCGACGCCGCACGCATTTTTGCCGCCCGGGATACCATGCGACGGTCCGGCGGATGCGCGGCGCGCATCCGGCCGTCAGCTCAACTTCAATGGCGAGGCGTGCAATGGAATACGTGAAATTCGGATCGACAGGGCTGGACGTGTCGAAGCTGGTGCTGGGTTGCATGACGTTCGGCGAACCGTTACGCGGCTCGCATCCGTGGACGCTGCCGGAAGCGGAGAGCCGTCCGATCATCCAGCGGGCGGTCGAAGCCGGCATCAACTTCTTCGATACCGCGAACATGTATTCCGACGGCACGTCGGAGGAGATCGTCGGCCGCGCGCTGCGCGATTTCGCGAAACGCGACGACATCGTGATCGCGACCAAGGTGTTCTACCGGATGCGGCCCGGGCCGAACGGCGCCGGCCTGTCGCGCAAGGCGATCATGACCGACATCGACCAGAGCCTGAAGCGGCTCGGCACCGACTATGTCGATCTCTACCAGATTCACCGCTGGGACAACGGCACGCCGCTCGAGGAGACGCTCGAGGCGCTGCACGACGTCGTGAAGGCCGGCAAGGCGCGCTATATCGGCGCGTCGTCGATGTTCGCGTGGCAGTTCGCGAAGGCGCTGCACACGTCGAAGCAGCACGGCTGGACCCGCTTCGTCAGCATGCAGAACCACCTGAACCTGCTGTATCGGGAAGAGGAGCGGGAAATGCTGCCGCTGTGCGAAGACGAAGGGATCGCGGTGATTCCGTGGAGCCCGCTCGCGCGCGGCCGCCTGACGCGCAACTGGGACGAGTCGACCGAGCGGCAGCAGAGCGACGCGGTCGCCCAGCGGCTTTACGATGCGACGGCGGAGGCGGACAAGGCGGTCGTCGATGCCGTGGCGACGATCGCGGCGGCACGCAACGTGCCGCGTGCGCAGGTCGCACTCGCGTGGGTCGCGCAGAAGCGCGGGGTCACCGCGCCGATCGTCGGCATTTCGAAGCCGCAGCAACTGGACGACGCACTGGCCGCGCTCGAACTGAAACTGACCGACGACGAGATCGCGACGCTCGAACGCCCGTACGTGCCGCACGCGGTGGCCGGGATCAGTTGAGCGGCGGCGCCGCGCGGCCGTCAGCGCGCGGCGTCGAGCATCGGATAGGTGAACAGGCCGAAGTGCACGACGTTCAGCCCCGCATGCGCGAGCGCGGACGCGAGCAGCCCGCCGCGCCGCCACGCGAGGCCGTAGCCGATGCCCGCCACCGTGCCGAGCACGATCCATTGCCAGCCGCCGGCCGCATGCGCGGCGCCGAACAGCACTGCGCCGACCACAAGCGCGGCCCACGGCCCCCAGGCGAACGCGCGTAGCGCGCGCGTCAGTCCACCCTGCACGTAGCCGCGGAACAGCGCTTCCTCGGCGAGCGTCACGATCAGCAGGTTGTTCACGAGCCACAGCCAGCCCGACGGCGGCCATTTGGGCGCCCAGCCGACCATCCCGATCGCGAGCGCGCCGGCCAGGCACGCGGCCGCCGTTGCAACGGCCGCCACCGCGCCGGTGCGCAGCGCGCGCGACAGCGGGATGACGGGGGCGACCCACGGCAGCACCCATACCAGCCACAAGCCGACGAGCGGCTTGTCGAGATTCAGGTACATCGTGAACGGCGCGGCATCCGGCGTGAAGCGCGTCGGGCCGATCACGCGCGGATTGTGGAAGCCGGGAATCAGGTGCAGGCTGAGCGCGATCGCGACGGCGGCAAAGACGACGTGCGCGGCGATGCGCACCGCGCGCGGGCGCTCGGGCATCACACCCCACGCGGCCGCGGCCAGCAACGCGAGCGGGGCCAGCGCGAGCGGCCCGAGCTTGCCGAACGCCAGCGCACACGCATAGCCGAGCGCGGCGAGGCCGACGCTCAGGCCGTGTTGCGGGCGATGCCACGCGAATGCGGCGGCCGCGAACAGCGCGAGCCAGATCGTGGCGGACGGAAGGAGCGAAAGGGACATGACAGGAACGGCATTCGTCGGACGAGACGCCGCGCATCATACAGCAGCCGGCTTGCGATGCCGGTGGAGAGCGGTCAGCGGCCGGCGGTTTCGGTGGCGCGGTCGCGGCCCGGGACGTGAACGCTGTTGCGCTCGCGCATCCGCCGCCGGTACCAGAACGTCCACAGCAGCAGACAGCCGAACACGGTGTAGCCCATGACCGGCGACACGACCAGCACGCGTTCGACCGGCCAGGTCACGACCATCCAGAGACGCAGCAGCATTTCCAGCGTCATGAACGCGCCCCACACGAAGGTCATCCGCCGGAGCATCTGCCGCAGCCCGGGCTGCGCTTCCCAGACGGTTTCGAAATGCGCGGCGCCGCCATCCATCTCGCGGGCCACCGTGGCGCGGGCCAGGTAGAAGATCAGCGGGCGTTCGCGGAACAACGACAGCAGGAACACGACGCCGATCGTGCCCGACGCGAGCGATTCGCGCATCAGCAGCGTGCGCGCGCTGCCGCCGAGCGCCATCCCGAGGATCGACAGCGCGATGCCCAGCAGCACGATGGCCGCCACCGCATCGACGCGGCGCGAGCGGATGAATTCGACGATCGACCAGATGATCGGCGGGACCGCCGACGCGTACAGCGCGCCGGTTTCGCCGAAAGACGGCTGCGCGGCCCGGTAGGCAACCCAGGGCAGCACGAGGTTGACGAAGAGTTCGAGGATCAGTCCGGCTCGCGGTTTCACGGTGGGCAATTCCACGCAGGTTGGGGCGAACCTGCGAAGGGCGTGGTGGCCCGCGGTTGCCCCGAAAAGGGTTCGATTGAGTATATCGAAGAATCGGGCGGTGCTGCGGTGCCGTGTCGGCCGCTTGCCGCCGGCGGCGCCGGTGCCATCGTCATGGAAGCGCCGCGGCCGGCAGCGTGATCGTGACCGTGGTGCCCTGCAGCATGACGCTGTGCACGTGGATCGTGCCTTGGTGCCGCTCGACGACGGTCTTGACGAACGCCATGCCGAGCCCGACGCCGCTGGTTTCCGGCTGGCCGGCGGTGCGGAAGCGCCGGTAACGCTCGAACAGCCGTGTCTGGTCCGCGCTGCTGATCCCGCACCCGCTGTCGCGGATCGTGCAGCGCACGGTCTTGCCGTCGGCGCCCGGCTCGACCCTGCATTCGACGCTCGTCAGCGACGCGCTGTACTTGATGGCGTTGTCCAGCAGGTTGATCAGCGCGCGCGACAGCAGCGCCGGGTCGCCTTGCACGATCGTGTCGTCGCGCCGCGGCACGTCGTCGATCGCCATGGATTTCCGGTGCGCGAGCGGCCATACGGCGTCGCGTGCCTCGTTCATCAGGTCGGCGAGGTTGACCGGCACGCGTTCGTAGTCGCTGGCCTCCGCACGCGAGAGCTGCGCGAAGCCGTCGGCCAGCGCCAGCGTGTGCCGCGCCAGCTTGCCGATTCTCGCGAACTGCTGCTTCATCTGCACGTCGCCCGCCCGTCGCGCCTGCGTGTCGATCAGGATGATCAGCGAGGTCAGCGGGGCGCGCATGTCGTGCGAGAACAATGTCAGCATGTCGTTGCGCTGGCGCTCGAGCATGTCGCGGCGGACGGTCGCGTGGCGCAAGGTTTCCAGCGCGTGGTGGATCTGCGTGATCTCGGGGCCGATGCCGCGCGGCATCGCGACGTGCGACGTATCGCCATCGCTGAGCGCGACGATCCGGCGGCCGAGCGCATCGAGCGGCTTCGACAGCAGTCGCTGCACGCCGCGCGCGAGCGAGGCCAGGATCGCGACGCACAGTGTCGCGGCGAATGCCGACAACGCGACCTTGATCCGGGCGGTGTTCCGGCCGCCGATCGCGCGACGCCGGGCCAGGTCGATCACGTGGTCGCGCAGCCGCTCGCTCGGCCGGAAATGCGGCACGATCGCACGGGAAAAGTCGGCCGCACTCATCGCATAGACGCCGTTCTTGCCGCCGGCGACGGCCGCGTCGACGAGCGGCAGGATGTGCGCGTCGAAGGCGCCGTTGAGCTGCGCGTATTCGCGCGCCACGTCAGGGTCGTCGAGCTTCGCGCCGATCGAGCCGTCGATCAGCGTGCGCAATTGCTCGATGCGGCCGCGCATCCGCATGATGTCCGCGAACTGCGTGCGGTCGAGCGCCTGCCGCGCGAACATCGGCGCGATCAGCAGCGAGCCCGTGCGCCCCGCGTATTCGCGGAGATCGCCGAGGAGCCGCGCGAGCAGGATCGCACCCGATGTGCGCGGGTCGCCCATCGCGGTGTCGGTCATGGCGCCGTCGATCAGCAGCGACAGCGTGTCGACGATCCGGAACAGGCGCGCCTGCGCGTGCTGGATATCGTGAACGCTGCGTGTCGCGCGCGGCCGCATGCCGAGTGCGTCGACTTCCGTACGCGCATCGGCGAGCGTGATCCGGACCGAGTCGAGGGCGTGCAGCAGGTTGCCGCGTTCGCGATCGTCGAGCACGGCCGCCTGCGCGATGCCGCCGCGAAAACGTTCGAGCGCCTGGTCGGAACGCACGCGCGCGGCGAGCAGGTGGCGGACCTCGGCGGCGCCGTCGTCCTGCGGGCGCACCAGCAGGTCGTTCGTCGGGCCGCGTTCGGCCGAGATCACGTTGGCAGCGCTCATCGCGCCGCGGACGAATTCGAAGCGCTGCAGGTCGGCGTTCTCCTGCCGGTATTGCCGGACACTCCCCCAGATGATCGTGCCGCACAGCAAGGCCAGCAGCGTGGTGACGAGCGCGAAGCCGACATGGGTCTTCTGCTGGATCGTCAGCGATCGAATGTTATATGCGCGTTCCCGGCTAAACGAGAATGAACGATTCATGACACACCATGTTTGCAAGCTATCCCGGGTGGGCCCGTATTCTCGGCCTGTCGGCGCCGTGACACCGTAAGGTTTTGTGGGGGCGGGGGCCGCCTTCAAGGGGGCGGCAACGATCCTGGCAGGGGGGGCGGATCGTGCCTTGCCTTGCACAGGATCACCTTGCGTCAGTGTCCTGTCGACAGCGGACGCATCGCGCTTGATCCGGAGAAACCCTGATCGCGTATTCGGCCGGTGGTGCGTTACGACGGATGGTTTGGATTGCGAATGTTTTTTGATCGTCGTGTTAGAACGATGCGCGGCACGAAGTTCGCGACGGACGACGGCGGCAAGGAGGGGGCGCTGGAAGGGAACGGCAGGCAGGCGCGGCGCCCGCGCACGGACGACGCGCCAAGGTGACACTTGCAGTACGCGTGCCGCGGCGCGATTCGCTGCCGCGGCCGCGCGCGCGGTCAGGCGAGGGCGGGCTGAACGATGATCTTCACGTTCCGGTCCTTGTGGTTGACCAGTTCCTCGAAGCCGTGCGAGACGATGTCGCCGAGCGCGATGCGCCCGGTGATGAGCGGCTGCACGTCGATGCGGCCGTCCGCGATGAAGCGGATCACGTCCGCGAATTCGCCGTTGTACGCGAGCGAGCCGATCACTTCCTTCTCGGTCGACACGATGTCGAAGAAGTTGAACGGCGCCGGCTCCTCGAAGATGCCGACCATCACCGACTTGCCGGCCTTGCGGATCACGTCGATCGCGAGCTTCGCGGTCGTGGTGTGGCCGATGCACTCGAACGACACGTCGGCGCCGTAGCCGCCGGTCAGCATCTTGACTTCCGCGATCGCGTCGGACGTCTTCGGATCGATGACCACGCTCGCGCCGACCTCCAGCGCCTTCTGCTTGCGTGCGGCCGACATTTCCAGCGCGATCACGCGCCCGGCGCCCGCTGCCTTCGCGCACATGATCGTGCACAGGCCGATCGTGCCCGCGCCGACCACGACGACGGTCTGCCCGACGATGTTGCCGGCCTTCTTCACCGCATGCAGCCCGACCGCGAGCGGTTCGATCAGCGCGCCGGCCTCGGTCGGGAAGTCGTCGGGCAGCTTGTACAGCAACTCGGCCGGCACGTTCACGTATTCGGCGAACGCGCCGTTGTTCATCAGCCCGGTGAACGCGAGGTTTTCGCAGATGTTGTACAGCCCATGCTTGCA
Source organism: Burkholderia sp. Se-20373 (assembly GCF_017104705.1). NCBI lineage: Bacteria > Pseudomonadati > Pseudomonadota > Betaproteobacteria > Burkholderiales > Burkholderiaceae > Burkholderia > Burkholderia sp. Se-20373. The sequence goes on from NZ_JAAGPH010000237.1 coordinate 6,091, forward strand.
ATACCAGCAGGTGCCGCAGTGCTGGCAGGCGTCGGCCGTCACGCGATCGCCGACCGCGTAGCCCGTCACGCCCGCGCCGAGTTCGGCGATCTCGCCGCTGAACTCGTGGCCGAGGATGCACTGGCCCTTCAGGCCCGTCAGCGGATGCGGCGCGTCGACCGGGATGAAGACGGGGCCCGCGACGTATTCGTGCAGGTCGGAGCCGCAGATCCCGCACCAGTGCACGCGAATCGTCACCCAGCCTGCCGGCGGGCGCTCGGGAACGGGAACCTGTTCGACGCGGATGTCGTGGCGGCCGTGCCAGACGGCGGCTTTCATGCTGGGAGCTGGGGTCGTTGCCGGTGTACTCACGTTGCTGTCTCCATCAGGTTGTCGTCGGGCGCGAGGCGGGGTTGCCGGTGCGCCCGTCGCGCGAGTGCGCGAACGACCGGTATGCAGGAACGGGGCCAGCTCGAGTGGGGGCGCCGACGGCGATCGGACGGGACGGGCGCGATGCGATGCACCATTTGCCGTCGCTTTGACAGGAAACGATTTGACGGAGGAGGGTGGTGAGATTTACTGCGGAAGCAAAAGCTCAGACCGGGTGAGACGCTGGGACGTTCGTCTCAGCGCAATGAGACGAATCGCGAGACGCGCGCTGCCACGCCGATCCATTGCCGCGATCGGCGGAACGGATCGTTGCGCACATTACCCCTTTACTTGAAGTTAACTTCAATTTGTATCATGTGCGCCAGTCCGATCCCGGACGCGTGATGCATCCCGTTGCACGCGGCCGTTTCAACGGAGGGGGAGATGACCGAATCGCCTGTCGCGGCCGATGCCGCCACGCTGCCGTCGCGCAGCTACGGGGCCGCCGTCGCGAACGTCGTGCTGGCGAGCATCGTGTCGGCGCTGCACGTCGGCAAGGCCACGATCGCGTTGCCGTCGCTCCAGCACGAATTCGGCGGCTCGCTCGCGTCGCTGAGCGGGATCATGTCGGTGTTTCCGTTCGTCGGCGTGTTCGGCGCGCTGCTGTTCTACCAGGCGGCCGATCTTGCGCTGGCGGCCCGCACGGCGCTGTCGCGTGCCGCGTATGCGGGCGTTGCCGCGTGGTCGCTCGTCAACGTGTTCGTGATGCTGCAGGG
>NZ_JAAGPH010000238.1:0-7149 GCF_017104705.1 Burkholderia sp. Se-20373
CGAAGCCGGCGCCCGACGTGTATCTCGCGGCGGCGCGCACGCTCGGCGTCGCGCCGGCCCAGTGCCTCGTGGTCGAAGACAGCGTGACCGGCATCACCGCGGCCGCCGCGGCCGGCATGACCGTGCTCGGCTTCGTCGGCGGCGGGCATGCGTCGGCCGCGCAGGTCGACGCGCTGCGCGGCATCGGCGCGCGTCACGTGTTCGACGACATGCACGAGTTGCCCGGCTACGTCGCGCGCTGGCAGGCGACCGGCGCGGTGCTGCCGAACTAGCCACCCCGAATGATTGCGCGCCGCGTTCGACGCGGCGCATCACGAACGAACGGAGACAGATCATGGCAAGCGTGCTCCTGCGCAACATCGCGAAGCGCTACGACGACACCGAAGTACTGCGCAACGTGAACCTCGACATCGCCGATGGCGAATTCGTCGTGTTCGTCGGCCCGAGCGGCTGCGGCAAATCCACGCTGATGCGGATGATTGCCGGCCTCGAGGATATTTCGAGCGGCGACCTGATGATCGACGGCGCGAAGGTCAACGACGTGCCGAGCGCGAAGCGCGGCATCGCGATGGTGTTCCAGTCGTATGCGCTGTACCCGCACATGACGCTGTACGACAACATGGCGTTCGGCCTGAAGCTCGCGGGCGCGAAGAAGCCGGAGATCGACCAGGCGGTGAAGCAGGCCGCGAAGATCCTGCACATCGACCATCTGCTCGACCGCAAGCCGAAGCAGCTGTCGGGCGGCCAGCGGCAGCGCGTCGCGATCGGCCGCGCGATCACGCGCAAGCCGAAGGTGTTCCTGTTCGACGAGCCGCTGTCGAACCTCGATGCGGCGCTGCGCGTGAAGATGCGGCTGGAGTTCGCGCGGCTGCACGACGAGCTGAAGACGACGATGATCTACGTGACGCACGACCAGGTCGAGGCGATGACGCTCGCCGACAAGATCGTCGTGCTGTCCGGCGGCGCGGTGCAGCAGGTGGGCACGCCGAACGAGCTGTACCACGCGCCGGCGAACCAGTTCGTCGCGGGCTTCATCGGCTCGCCGAAGATGAACTTCCTGAAGGGCACCGTCGAAGCGGTCGATGCGGGCGGCGTGCTCGTGCGTTTCGACAGCGGCGAGACGCAGCGCGTCGCGGTCGACGCGGCGGGGCTGCAGCGCGGTGCGGCGGTAACGGTCGGCGTGCGGCCCGAGCATCTGAAAGTCGAAGCGGCGGCGACCGGCGTTGCTGCCAGGGTGATGGCCGTCGAGTCGCTCGGCGATGCCGCATACCTGTATGCGGAGTCGGCCATCGCGCCGGACGGGCTGATCGCGCGGATTCCGCCGCTCGACACGTACCGCACCGGCGAGGCGCTCCATGTGCACGCGGACGCCGAGCACTGCCACCTGTTCGACGAGCACGGGCAGGCGTTCCGGCGGTTGAGCGTGCACGCGAAGGCGGCATGACGGCCGGCGCCTGCGACGGTCGGACGTGCAGGGGTTCGGCCATCTCGTCGATGAATGCGCGTGGCCTGGGTGTCGGCGCGTGGCGTGCGCGCCGGCATGCGTTTCCGGCGCCGCACGCGGCCTGAGCGTTCGATAGCAGCGCGCGGCGTGCCGTGCGCGGCTTCGGCGTCAGGCTGCTTTCGCGTCGAGCGCGGCGCGTGCGCAGGTTTCGTCGGTGACGAGCCCCGACAACCAGCCGCCGCGCAGCGCGGCGATCACCGCGTCGCGTTTCTTCGGGCCGCCGGCGAACGCGATCGTCGGGCGCTTCGGCGGCGTGGCGAGCGCGACGCTCGTCACGCGCGCGCTCGTCGACACGGCGATCTGCGTGCCCTGCGCGTCGATCGGCACGCCGAGCAGTTCGGCCACCGCGCCGAGCGCGGTCATCTCGTCGCGCTCCTGTTCGGTGATGAAGCCGTCTTCGTAGAGCGGGCAGTGCGGGCCGATGTTGCCGATCCCGACGAACGCAACGTCGGCCTTGCCCGACAGCGCCTCGACGATCCGGTACAGCCGGTGATTGCACCACTGCGCGCGCTCGGCGTCGCTGTCGGCGAACAGCGGCGCGGGCAGCAGGAAGTGCTTGCTGCCGGTTTTCTCGGAGATGTACTGCGCGACGTCGTAGCGGTTCGACGAACCGTCGGCGGCGATTGCGCCGACCATCGACACGAGCCGGTGCTGCGGGCGGTCGATCTGCGCGATCTGCGCGACCGCGGCCTTCAGCGTCCGGCCGCTGCTGACCGCGATCACCATCGGCCGGGTTTCGTTCAGATAGCGCTCCATCACCTGTGCGCCGGCGACCGCGAGCTTGCGGTCGATCGCGTCGGGCGCATCGGCATCGACGGGCACGACTTCGCACATCGCGAGGCCGTAGCGCTTCGACAGCTGCGCGCCGAGATCGAGACAGTCGGCGAGCTGGTGGTCGACGCGCACGCGGATCAGGTTCTTCTCGACCGCGAACGCGACGAGGCGCTGCGCGACCGGGCGCGACACCTGCAGCTTCTCCGCGATTTCGTTCTGCGTGTCGCCCGCGACGTAGTAGAGCCACGCGGCACGCGTGGCGAGATCGAGTTTTTCTGAGGACTTGGACACGATAGCGATTCGGTTCGGATCGGGGGGCCGCCCCGCGGGCCGGCCGGCGGGCCGCATGGCGGCATCCACTGTACCGCATGTCGCGCGTACGGCCGACGGCCGCCGCGCGTGACGTGCGGCGCTTACGCGAGCCGTGCGCGCGACGGCTCGTACAGCGGCTGCACGTGACGGTACAGCGCGCGGAACGCATCGAGGCGTTCGCGCAGCAGCGCATGGCGGGCCGCATCCGGCGCGTATTCGGCGCGCACCGGCGGCTTGGTCAGCACCGCATGCGGATCGCCGCCGACGGCCAGCCAGCCGAGCCGTGCCGCGCCGAGCGCCGCGCCGGTTTCGCCGCCGCCGTGCTGGCGCGTGCGCACGTTCAGCGCATCGGCGATCAGCTGCGCCCAGAACGCGCTGCGCGCGCCGCCGCCGATCAGCGACAGCTGGTCGGTTTCGACGCCGGCCGCATGCAGCGCGTCGAGACCGTCGGCGAGGCCGAGCGTCACGCCTTCGAGCACCGCGTAGCCGAGATGCGCGCGTTCGGTCGCATGCGTCATCCCGAAGAACACGCCTTGCGCGTACGGGTCGTTGTGCGGCGTGCGCTCGCCGGACAGGTAGGGCAGGAACAGCGGGGCCGTCGCGAGCGCGTCGGCGTCGAGCGTTTCGATTTCCGCGAGCAGCGCGGGCTCGTCGGTGCCGGTCAGCTTGCAGACCCAGCGCAGGCAGCTCGCGGCCGACAGCACGACGCTCATCAATTGCCAGCGATCGGGAATCGCATGGCAGAACGCATGCACGGCCGACGCGGGGTTCGGCATGAAGCGATCGCCGACCACGCTCAGCACGCCGGAGGTGCCGAGCGATACGAAGCCGTCGCCCGCGTGGATCGCGCCGATGCCGAGTGCACTCGTCGCGTTGTCGCCGCCGCCGCCGGCCACCACGACCGCCTCCGACAGCCCGAGTTCGCGTGCGATATCGGCGCGCAGCGTGCCGGACGGCGCATTGCCTTCGACGATGCGCGGCATCTGGTCACGTGTCATTCCGCACGCGGCGAGCAGCGCGTCGGACCAGTCGCGGCGCGCGACGTCGAGCCACAGCGTGCCGGCCGCGTCGGACGGATCGGACACCTTCGCGCCGGTCAGCCGGAACCGCAGGTAATCCTTCGGCATCAGCACGCAGGCAGTTGCCGCGAACACGTCGGGCTCGTGCTTCGCGACCCACAGCAGTTTCGGCGCGGTGAAGCCCGGCATCGCGAGATTGCCGGCCAGTGCGTGGAGATCGGGTGCGCGTTCGGTGAGCAGCGCGCATTCGTCGGCGCTGCGCATGTCGTTCCACAGGATCGCGGGGCGCAGCACGCGATCGTCGCGGCCGAGCAGCACGGCGCCGTGCATCTGGCCCGACAGGCCGATGCCGCGCACGGCCGCGAACGCGTCGCGGTGCCGTTCGCGCAGCGCCGCGAGCGCGGCGAGCGTGCCTTGCCACCAGTCGTCCGGATGCTGTTCGGCCCAGCGCGGATGCGGCCGCGACACGGTGAACGGCGAGCCGGCGGTGCCGACGACCGTGCCGTCCGGGGCGAGCAGCAGCACCTTCACTTCCGAGGTGCCGAGGTCGATGCCGAGATACATGAGCGATCCGTTCCGTCAGTGGGGAGTCGCTACTTTAGCCGCGCGGCCGCGCCCGTGCCAAGGCAGGTTCGCCCGGATGCACGTCAGCGTGCCGCGAGCCACGTGTCGACCCGCCGGAGTCCGCCGCGCAGGGCCTCGAACAGCGCGGCGTTGCCGGCGAGCGAGCCCCACAGCTGCCGGTTCGCGCACAGCGCGACGACGGGGTCGTCGGCCTGGACGATCGCGCGCGCGGCGCTTTCGTCCATCACGCCGTCCTGGTACGCGTACGGCAGCGCGCCGCGCGCCCAGCGTTCGAGAAAGCGCAGGAACAGTGCGGGCAGCACGGCGGTGGCGACCGGCGCCGCGCCGCGTGCGAACGATTCGACGAGCGTCGGCGCGATGAAGCCGGGGATCTTCGAGAAGCCGTCGGCCGCGACGCGCTGGTTCGTGTCGAGCACGTACGGGTTGCCGAAGCGTTCGAGCACGACGTCGCGGTAGCGCGCGAGATCGAGCGGGCTCGGCGTGAGGCACGGGATCACGTCCTGCGTCACGTAGTCGTGCGCGAAGCGGCGGATCGCCGCGTCGTGCGTGCCTTCGTGGATATACGTATGGCCCGCGAGCGTGCCGGCCCACGCGATGCAGCTGTGCGTCGCGTTGAGGATGCGGATCTTCGCTTCCTCGTACGGGTGCACATCGTCGACGAGTTCGGCGCCGGCCACTTCCCACTTCGGACGGCCGGCCGCGAAGCGGTCCTCGATCACCCACTGGATGAACGATTCGCCCATCACCGGGCAGGCGTCGTCGATGCCGGTGGCCGCCAGCACGCGCTCGCGCACGTCGGCGGTCGGGCGCGGCGTGATGCGGTCGACCATCGCGCTCGGTGTCGCGACGTTCGCATCGAACCATGCGAGCAGGTCGGCCTGGCCGCGCCGTTCGAGGAATTCGCGCATCCCCGCGCGAAAGCGCGCGCCGTTGTTGCGCAGGTTGTCGCAGCTCTGCAGCGTGAGCGGGCCCGCGCCGCGCTTCACGCGTTCCGCGAGCAGCGCCGCGAGCGCGCCGTACAGCGTCGTGCGCGCGCCCTGCAGGTCGGCCGCCAGATCCGCGTTCGCGAGGTCGAGCCGGTTGTGTTCGTCGAGGTAGTAGCCGCCTTCGGTGACGGTGAACGACACGATCCGGCAGGCCGGATCGGCGCCGGCGTCGATCAGTGCGGCGAGGTCGATCGACCACGGCAGCACGCGCGTGATCGCGCGGATCGTCTCGTACGCGCGCTCGCCTTGCGGCGTGACGGTTTCGAGCGTGTAGGCGCCGTGCTGCGCGGCGAGTGCGTCCATCGTCGCGTGCATGTCGTCGCGGATGTTGCCGACGGTCAGCGACCAGCGCTCGTCGGCCGGGACGGCCGCGTTCACGCGATGCAGATACCACGCCTGGTGCGCGCGGTGAAACGAGCCCGCACCGATGTGCAGCAGCACGGGCGTGCGGGCGGAGGACGATGCGCTCATCCGGTGTGTCTCCTGTTCGTGCCTGACAGTCCTGTCGAATACGATCATTTGCTCTTTGTGTGAGCGAATGATCGTATTCGGGCGGGCGAAAGTCAAGGCGGGGAAACAGCATTTCGATGGTGCGCTGCGGCGGCGTGCGGGCGGGGCGGGGAGGGCGCGAACGGGCGGCCGGTGCGGAAAGCGCCGTCAGCGACCTTCGCGCGTCAACGCAACGAGTTCCTCGAGCAGCTTGCCGGCCGGCCCCGGCAGGATGCCGTGGCGGCGCCGGAACGCGGTGAGCGTGCGCACCGCGACGACCTCGCGCACGGGCAGCGTGTCGATCGTGCCGGCGCGCTGCTCGGCGCCGTACATCGGCTCGGCCATCCAGCTCAGGAAGCCGGCATGCGCGACGAGGCTTTTCAGCGTCGTCACCGAGCGCGTCTCGACCGCGATGTCGGGCAGCGCGAGCCCGTGCGCGTCGAAGGTCGCGCGCATGTGGTCGAACGGCGCGGTGCCGCGCGGCGGAATCGCCCAGCGCGCGTGCAGCGTGTCGGTGAGCGTCGGCGCGCGGCCGAGCGTGCGCAGCGGATGGTGCGGCGCCGCAACGATGTGGCTGCGATCCTCCCAGCGGCACTCGGGAATCGCGACGATCTCGTCGGTGTCGGGCCCGTGCGCGGACAGCGCGAGATCGATCTCGTGCTTGTTCAGCCCTTCCGCGAGCCGGTCCCACACGCCTTCGATGATCTCGACGCGCAGGTTCGGCCAGCGGTCGAGCACACGGCCGACCGCAACCGGCAGCACGAGGCTCGCGATGCTGCCCACCGTGCCGACCTTGATCGTGCCCTTCGCAAACCCGCGCATCGCGTCGAGCTCCTCGCGCGCGTGCTCGGCCTCGTGCTGCAGCAGCGTCGCGTGCGGCAGCAGCGCCTCGCCGAACGCGGTGAGCTGCACGCCCTTCGAATGGCGCTCGAACAGGGGCGCGCCGACCTGGTCCTCGAGCCGCTTCAGGATCCGGCTCAGCGCCGGCTGCGTCACGTGCAGTGCGTCGGCCGCGCGGCCGAGGCTGCCGCACGCGACGATCGTCGTGAAGGCGCGCAATTGTCGGAGATCGAAACTCATGTCGAAACGGTATGGCTTATCGCAAAAAATACAGTATCCGAGAATGATTCGCGCTTCGATACTGTGGAAACCGCCAAGCCATCGAGGAGACGCCCGAGCATGTCCGGCCCTACGCCCCCTTCCGCCGCACCGAGCACCGTTCGCGATGCGGTGATCGACCTGCTTCGCCAGTTCGGCATCGATCGCGTGTTCGGCAATCCCGGCTCGACCGAGCTGCCGATGTTCCGCGACTTCCCGGACGATTTCCGCTACGTGCTCGGCTTGCATGAAGCCGTCGTGGTCGGGATGGCCGACGGCCATGCGCAGGCCACCGGCAATGCGGCGGTCGTCAACCTGCATTCGGCGGCGGGCGTCGGCAACGCGATGGGCAATCTCTTCACCGCCTTCAAGAACCGCACGC
>NZ_JAAGPH010000239.1:0-7147 GCF_017104705.1 Burkholderia sp. Se-20373
AAGGCACATTGAATGGCGTCTGGGGCATTTACCATTCCGACGACGGGGGTGCAACGTGGGCGCGCTTCAACGATGACGCGCACCAATTCGGCGGCTCGGGCGTGATGGCCGGCGACTGGAACACGTACGGCCGGATTTACGTCAATGGCGCCGCTCGCGGTCTGATCTACAGCAATTGAGGTCGATCGACCGGGAGGGGGGGCATTCTCGACGTCTACCGCACGGCGCTCTTCGGCGAGCGTCGCGAACGACACGCCGGCGCCGCCGTATTCGCGCGGCACGGTGATCGCGCCCAGACCGCCTTGCGACCATAGATCGAGTTCGGTCCACGGCAGCACGCGATTGCGGTCACGTTCGGCTGCGCCCGACGCGAATACGCCGGCAAGTGTGCGGGACGCGGCGAGCGCCTGTGCGTCATCGGCGATCCGCGTGACGCGTACCCGGTTTGCGACGAGCCGCCTTGGCCTGACTTGCAAAGCCCGCGTCAAACTTGTTGCGCCAACGGCGGATGGTTTCGTCGCTGACTAGTACGCCCCGCTCGAACAACACTCCTCGATATCGCGCAGGCTCAGCTGGAACCGGAAATACCAGCGCACGGCGCAACTGATAACGACCGCCGGATAACGGTGACCGTGATAAAGCGGCGTTGTCTTCTTCATCGCCGCAGCAACGTGACAATGCCCGGACGGGCGCTGAGGCCGTAGCGAATCGGTGCAGGCGAGCAATCGCGATGATGAAGCAGGCGTGCGTGTCGCTTCGCGAAGCAACACGCACGGACGTCCTCGCGTTGCCGCATAGCCGACGTTGGACTGGGAGATTGAGGAACCGTGATGCTCATGTCTGATCCCATCGGATTGGCGGTGCGCGGATGGGGGCGCTGCGCGCGAGGATGTCGATGACGATCATCGGTGCGCCGCAGTGCCGGCAGATGAATACGGGTCGGGTTTCGGTGACGTGGTCGTCCGGTGACGGACTGATCTCGGGGGCAACGCGCAGCAGCTCACGGCGTGGCTGACGTTATTCCGAGTACGGAAAAGTACTCGTTGGCGCTTCGGCATATCCATAGCGAAAACAGTTGGTTTCCCGTACGACATCCTCTCGCTAACATCGTCTGATTTGTGGAGGGCATCAATGGGAATACGTATTCTGGATGGCGGCATGGGGCGTGAACTTTTGCGGATTGGCGCGCCGTTCCAGCAACCCGAATGGTCGGCTCTGGCCTTGATTCAGGCACCCGAATTCGTGCGCACTGCACATGATTCGTTTGTCCGGGCAGGCGCGGATCTCATCACGACCAACTCGTATGCGGTCGTACCGTTTCACATCGGCGAGGAGCGCTTCAATGCGGACGGTTTGAGGCTGGCTGCGCTTGCCGGGAAATTGGCCCGCGAGGCCGCCGATGCCGGCAGTCAACCCGTACAGGTGGCTGGCTCGTTGCCACCGGTGTTCGGCTCCTACCGTCCTGACCTGTTCGATGCCGCGAAAGCGGCTCCACTGCTCGACACGCTGGTTGAAGGCCTCGCACCGTATGTGGATATCTGGCTCGGCGAGACACTGAGTTCCACCGCCGAAGCCAAAGCAGTCCACGCGGCGTTGAATGGCGATTCGCGGCCGTTGTGGCTGTCTTTTACGCTCGACGACACCGCGGATATCGACGCGATCGTGCGTGGCGACGCAGGACCTACCTTGCGTTCCGGAGAAGCGATCGAGACGGCGTTTGCCGTGGCGGCTTCGCTTGGCGTCCAAGCCTTCCTTTTCAACTGCAGCCAGGCCGAGATCATGGAAGCCGCGGTACGCCGCGCGCGCGCGGTTCGAGACGCCTCGCAGGCTGACATCGCGTTGGGTGTGTATGCGAACACCTTTGTGCCGGAACGGCAGCGCGGCCCCGCCAACTCGGGGCTGAGTGCTCTGCGCGAAGACTTGCAACCGCAAGGCTATGCCGAGTTCGCGCGACGCTGGACCGATGCCGGCGCATCGATCATTGGTGGCTGCTGCGGGATTGGGCCGGAGCACATCGCGCTTCTCTCGCACGCGCTACGTGCGGAATTCCACTGATACTCGTCGCGACCTCTCTTTTTCATTTCCGCCTGGATCACCATGTCATTCGATCATTCCGATGAAGCCTTGTCGCCTCACGAGGGCCTGACACGCCGCCGTTTCCTGCAACTGGCGGGTAGCACGGCCGCGGCGCTTTCCGGTTCTGCGCTGCTTGGCTCACGCGCTTACGCGGCCGAAACGCCCAAACGCGGAGGCCATCTGATAATCGGTATCGACACCGCTTCAAGCAGCGACCGCATCGACCCGGCATTCTATTTCGAAGAATTCATGTACAACGTCGGGCGTCAGGTGTTCAACACGCTGACCGATCTGAACGACGACGGCTCGTTGCGCGCAGGACTTGCGCAAAGCTGGGAAAGCCGGGACAACACGCGGACCTGGATCATCAGGCTGCGTAGCGGGGTGCAGTTCCATAACGGTAAGACGCTCGAACCCGCCGATGTCGTGTACTCGCTCGACCACCACCGTGGCAAGGATTCGCAATCGGCGGCCAAGGCGTATCTGGACCCTGTCAAGGAAATCACGATCACAGGTCCGTTGGAACTCACGATCAAACTCGATTCGCCGAACGTCGATTTTCCTTACCTGCTTGGCGATGTGCATTTCGGTATCACGCCCAAGGGCGCGGATTTCGACAAGGGCATCGGCACCGGTGCGTATATTCTTGAAAAATTCCAGCCGGGCGTGCGGGTGTTGACGCGGCGCAACCCGAACTACTGGGACACTGGTCGAGGCTTCGTCGATTCGGTCGAAACGGTCGCCTACAATGATAGCGCAGCGCGCGTGGCCGCGCTGATGAGCGGCTCGGTGCATCTGATCAACCGGGTCGAGCCGCGTCTCGCCAAGCGCCTCGAATCCCTTTCGGCCATCCGGCTCTATCGCGCGCGCGATACCAACAACATTCTGTTTCCCATGCTGGCGGACCAGTCTCCGTTCAACAATAACGACGTCCGGACCGCGCTGAAATATGCGATCGATCGCGAGCAACTGCGCACGTCGCTGCTGGGCGGCTTTGGCTCGGTCGCGAACGACAATCCACTGTTCCCGTCGAATCGCTTCTATACGACGGACGTACCCAAGCACGCTTACGATCCCGACAAGGCAAAGTTCTACTGGAACAAGTCGGGCGTCACGCAACCGGTGGTGCTGTCGGCCGCCGATGGCGCAACTTTCGCGGGCGCCGTGTCGGCCGCCGAGTTGTATCAGAGCTCCGCGAGCAAGGCGCAGATTCCGTTCAAGGTCAACCGCGTACCCGCCGACGGCTACTGGACCCAGGTCTGGATGAAGCAGCCGTTCTGCGCGTCGTCGTGGGCGAACCGCCCGACCGCTGACGCTTATCTGTCGATGATCTGCGTCTCGGGCGCGCCCTGGAACGAGTCGCGCTGGAAAGATCAGGCATTCGACAAACTGGTTGCCGCGGCCCGCTCGGAAAGCAATGACGCGCGCCGCAAGCAGATCTACCACGACATTCAGGTGTTGTACGCGCAACAGGGAGCGTCGGTAATTCCGCTTTACCAGGACTCGTTGCGCGCCTCGCGTTCAATCCTGAAAGGCTATACCGACATTCCCGGCGAGGTCGGATCGCGCGCGGCGGAAAAAGTATGGTTCGCGAGTTGAGTGCAGTACTGCTCGCGCGAACGGCTTTCGCAAGCCGTTCGCCGCTGCTTCGTCTATTCGTCCGACGGGTCGCGCAGGGCATCGTGACCTTGTTTGCCGCGGTCACGCTGATTTTCGCGGGGACGAATCTGCTGCCCGGGAATATCGCCGCGACGATTCTCGGGCAGAGCGCGACGCCCTCGGCCGTGCACGCGATGGAGCGTGAACTCGGCCTCGATCAGCCCGTGCTGGTGCGCTACGGCCGCTGGCTCAGTGGGCTCGCGCACGGCGACTTAGGCAACAGCTATACGACCCGTGTGCCGGTTGCCGAGGCCATCAAGCCGCGTCTTTTCTACACGCTGGTGCTTGCGGCCGGAGCTGCGCTCATTGCGGTGCCGCTATCGCTCGTCCTTGGCATGCTCGCCGTGCTCAGGCAGGGTGGATGGATAGACCGCTGTATCGTCGCCGGGATGCGGTTGTCGGTCGCGCTGCCGGAATTCTTCGTCGGCTATCTGCTGATCGCGTTGTTTTCCGTTGCGCTGCAATGGCTGCCGAGCAGCGCGGCTGACGCGGCAACCGGCACGTTGAGCGCATGGCTGACGAGTCTCGCGCTACCTTGCGCGACACTCGTGCTCGCCATTCTCGGCCACATGACCAGTATGACGCGTGCTGCGCTGATCGACGTCATGGCGCAGCCGTTCGTCGAAATGGCGCAACTCAAGGGCTTGCCTCACGGCCGTGTGATCGTCCGGCATGCGCTGCCGAACGCGATCGCGCCGATTGTCAGCATCATCGCGCTGAATCTCGCTTATCTGACCGTGGGCGCCGTGGTGGTGGAGACCATCTTCGTCTATCCCGGACTCGGACAATACATGGTGGACAGCGTTGTCAAGCGTGACATACCGGCCGTTCAGGCTTGCGGCGTGATCTTCGGCGCCTTGTATGTCGGGCTCAACCTGTTTGCGGATCTCGTCTCGATCGGCGCCAATCCTCGCCTGAGGCATCCACGATGAAACGCAGACCTTATTCGTCGCTCGTGTTCCTGTTGCTGTGCGCGTTGCTGGTGCTGGCCGCGCCGTGGGCCGCACGCCACGGGATCAACGATATCGTCGGCGGCAATTGGGATGGTCCGTCGTCGCAGGCGTGGCTCGGCACGGACAATCTCGGTCGCGATGCGTGGTCGCGCCTGATCTACGGCACCCGGACCACACTCGCGCTCGCTGCGCTATCGACGGTGCTGGCTTTCGCCAGCGGCGGCGTGCTCGGGCTGCTCGCGGGTGTGTGGGGCGGCCGGCTGGACACCGTCTTGTCGCGCGGCAACGATGTCTTGATGTCGATCCCCGCGCTGATTTTTGCGCTGGTGGTGTTGTCCGTGGTGCCGCCGGGCGCGGTGACCGTGTGTCTCGTGGTTGCGGCACTGGAAGGGATGCGGATTTTCCGCGTGACGCGCTCGCTGGCCGCGGGCGCCGCCGCGCTCGATTATGTCGAAGTGGCGCGGTTGCGCGGGGAAGGCGTGGTCGCACTAATCTTTCGTGAGGTGTTGCCGAACATCGCGCGTCCGATGCTTGCAGAGTTCGGCTTGCGCACCGTGTTCGCCGTGTTGTTGATTTCAACGCTGTCTTTCCTCGGACTCGGTTTGCAGCCTCCCTCGACCGATTGGGGCAGTCTCGCCAAGGAGAACAAGGACGGTGTGCTGTTCGGCGTCTGGGCCGCATTGATTCCCGGTGCCGCCATCGGTCTGCTGAGCTTGAGCATCAATGCCGTGCTCGACTGGCTCGCGCAGCGGAGAAGGGCGTTATGAACGATATCGTTCTGGAAGCAATGCAACTGTCGGTCGAAGCACATGGCGCGGATGGCAAATCACGGCGCGTGCTCGACAACGTGTCGTTTGCGCTCGCGCGTAACAGCGTGCTAGGTGTAATCGGCGAATCGGGCGCGGGAAAATCGACGCTCGGGCTTGCCGCACTCGGGCATTTTCGGAGCGGCTTGCGGGCGTCGGCCGGGCGGATCTTGTTGGGCGGACTGGATATGCTGACACTGTCCGAGCGGCGCGCGCGCGAGTTGCGCGGCGTCCGGATCGCCTATGTCGCCCAAGCGGCGGCGGCGGCGTTTACTCCGTCGGGCAGGCTGATCGATCAGGTGATTGAAACCGCTGTCATCCGGGGTCTGTTGACAAAGCGTAACGCGGTGAAGCGCGCGATCGAGCTGTTCTCCCTGCTGGGACTGCCGGAGCCAGAACGGTTCGGTGAGCGCTATCCGCATCAGGTGTCCGGCGGCCAGTTGCAAAGGGCAATGACCGCGATGGCGCTGTGCGCGTCGCCGGATGTAATCTTGTTTGACGAACCGACCACCGCGCTTGACGCTGCGACCCGCGATCAGGTGCTGGCGACCATCTCGCACGCGCTGCGCGCCACCGGCACGTCGGCGATTTTTATCAGCCACGATTTGCCGGTTGTGGCGAGAGTCGCCGATCAACTCCTGGTGTTACGCGACGGGCGTACCGTTGAGTATGGGTCGACCAGAAATATCGTCGATGCGCCCCGCGATTCCTACCCGAAGCGACTGTTGGGCGTGTCCATGCTGGCCCGTGCGCCCGCCGCCGCGTTGCCTCGCGTGCGGCCCGCGTTAGCGGTCGAGGCGATCACGGCGCGTTATCGTGACGGTGCACAGGTGCTGAGCGACGTTTCGCTCGAAGTACACGCGGGGCGCACGCTCGCGGTAGTGGGCCGCTCCGGTTCAGGAAAGTCCAGTCTGGCACGCGTGATCACCGGCTTGCTGCGGCCGGATCGTGGGCGTGTATGGGTCGACGGCGCGCAGATGCCGCCGGATGTCCGCGGCCGCAACAGGGACCAGTTGCGTGCCGTGCAACTCATACATCAACTACCGGATCTTGCGCTCAATCCGGCACAGACGGTCCGGGAAACGATCGGCCGTCCGTTGACCTTGTATTTCGGTATGCGCGGCGCCAGGCTGGAGCGTCGGATCGTGGCGCTCGCCGAACAGGTGGAGTTGAACGCGGACCTGCTCGATCGGTATCCGCATCAACTGTCGGGCGGGCAAAAACAGCGTGTCTGTATTGCACGCGCATTTGCGGCTGAGCCGAGTGTCCTGATCTGCGACGAGCCGACCTCGGCTCTCGACCCACTGGTTGCGCAGAGCGTCCTGGGTTTATTCGTGCGATTGCAACGAGAGTCGGGGATCGCAATGCTATTCATCACACATGACCCGGAGAACGTGCGGGCGGTGGCGGATGCCGTTTTGTCGATCGAAGAGGGAGTGGGGACCTATGTCGATTCACCCGCATAGGTGGGGGTCGTCGAAAAGCCTGCGCTGGGGATTGCGCCGAAGTCGTGATCCGACGATTAAGGAATCACTGATTAATAGGCTATCCCGCGAGGTTGTCGGCGGTGGCGGTTCGGAATTTCCGGATGCCGAAGTGACGTGCCGCCCATTCGAGTGAGTTTGCCCCGAGTATGTGCATCATTTTTCACAC
>NZ_JAAGPH010000022.1:0-72218 GCF_017104705.1 Burkholderia sp. Se-20373
CCGCCGCGCCCGCAGCCGATCGCCGTCGCGCTGAGCGGCGAGCCGAGCCCGCTGCAGCCCGGGCTCCCGGCGCTCGACGCGTTTCCGCGCAAGGTCTGGCACCGGCTCGTGTCGCTGCGCGCGCGCAGCGGCGAACGCGCGCTGCTCGGCTATCCGAATCCGGCCGGCTACCGGCCGCTGCGCGAACACATCGCCACCTATCTGACGCTGTCGCGCGGCGTGACCTGCGTGCCGGACCAGGTCTTCGTCACCGGCGGCTACCGCGCCACGCTGGAACTCATGCTGCGCAGCCTCGCACGGGCGAACGACCGCGTGTGGTTCGAGGATCCCGGCTACCTGCTCGCCCGCGGCTTCCTGTCCGAGACCGGCGTGCAGCTCGTCCCCGTGCCGGTGGACGACGAAGGGATCGACGTCGCGCGCGGCATGCAACTGGACCCGCAAGCCCGCTTCGCGCTGGTGACGCCGTCGCATCAGAGCCCGCTCGGGCATACGCTGTCGCTGTCCCGCCGCATCGCGCTGCTGGACTGGGCCGCCAGGACGTCGGGGTGGATCGTCGAGGACGACTACGACAGCGAGTTTCGTTATCTCGGCCGCCCGCTGCCGGCGCTGAAGAGCCTCGACCGACGCGATCACGTGATCTATTGCAGCACCTTCAGCAAGGCGATGTACCCCGGCCTGCGGCTCGCCTACGCGGTCGTGCCCGAGCGCGCGGTGGAGCGGGTCGAGCGCGTGGCGTGCAGCATGAATGCCGGTTCGCCGCCCCTCCTGCAGGCCGCCCTCGCCGACTTCATCGAGCAGGGGCACTTCGCGCGGCACCTGAAGCGGATGCGCGCGCTGTACGGCGAGCGCCGCATGCTGATCGTGCACGCGCTGCGGCAGGCGTTCGGCGAGCGGCTAATCGTCGAATTGCCGGTGGGCGGCATCCAGTTCGCGGTGCAGTTCACCGACGGGCCCGACGGACCGGTCGACGACGTCGCCGTCGCTGCCCGCGCGCGCGACGCCGGCCTCGCCGTCGTGCCGCTGTCGATCTGGTACGTGAACAGCCACACGCGGCAAACGCCGCGCGGCCTCGTCATCGGGTTCGCGAACATCGTCGACGCGGACGAAGCGCAACGTCACGCGCGAACGCTGCGCGCGTGCCTGGACCGCTGACGCGCGGCGCGCAACGGCCGGGCGTCGCGTCACGATCCCGATTGGTGCCCGAAGGGCAACATTGAATCGCCCGGGACGGCCATACCGCCGCCGATCGTGCTCCTCTAGCATGGAGCCGTCTTTTCCCGGAGACCCGCCAGGGATCGCGCCGCACCGGAAGATCGCCGCAGCGCTCGTGCGATCGTTCGCGCCACGCGTGCCTGGCGACGCTATCTGCGCGGGGCCGCGCCGCCCCGTTCGCCACACGCTTCGACACACGACTGACCGGGAATCGAAGCGGCGCTGAACTCGAGCACGCATCATGGACGACAAGAAGCTCCAGGCCCCTCCGCTTTCCCTCCTCGACCGGTATCGGGGCCAGGCGTTTCAGCCGCTCTATACGACGAGCGTCACCGTGACCGGCGGCGAGACGGGACACGGCCGCGCATCGGGCGTCGTCCGCTCCGACGACGGCAGCCTTGCCCTCGATCTGCGCCTGCCCGCCGAACTCGGCGGCCCGGGCGGCGGCACCAATCCCGAACAGCTGCTCGCCGCCGGCTACGCCGCGTGCTTCCATGGCGCGCTGAACCTGCTCGAACAACGCGCCGGCACGGCGCCGGCCGAGACCGTCGTGGAGGTTCGGGTTGCGTTCGGCCGTGATCCGATGGACGGCGGTCATGCGTTGATCTTCGAGGTTCGCGTCCGGATGCGCGGCGTCGAGCGCGGCATCGCCGAAGAGCGGGTGCGCGCCGCGGAGCGCCTGTGTCCGTACGCCAAGATGGCCAGGCAAGGCGCCGTCAATCTCGTGACCGTCGTCGACTGACCCGACGCGCGCCGTGCGGCGGCGCCGCCCGGCCCGCCGCCTGCGTTCGCCGCCGTCACCTCGTGCGTGGCCGCGCCGCTGCGCGTCTCGCGCCCCGCTGAGTCCTCGATGAGGCCAAAGACATGCATCTCGGAAAATCCTACAAGCTGGCGGAATTCCTGATCTGGACGCGCTGGAAAGTTTACGAACTCCTCGCTTTCGGGGCCGTCCCGGTCGTCCTGTACACGTTCTTTTCGGTCAGATGGTTGTCGATCCCGCTGACGATCGTGGCGCTGCTCGGCACCGCGACGTCGTTCATCGTCGGCTTCAAGAATGTCCAGACGTACAACCGCGCCGCGGACGCGCTGGACATCTGGATCGGCATCCTGAGCAAAAGCCGTCGCTGGGGCCAGGTCGTGCAGGACTTCGTCGGCGACGAAGAGATCGCGCGAACCCTCGTCTATCGCCACCTTGCGTGGCTCACCGCGCTGCGCTACGACTTGCGCCGCCCGCGCGTCTGGGAAAGCACGAACAAGCGCTACAACGCGGAGTACCGCCGGTTCTATCGCGTGCCGGAGTGGGAACAGGACATCCGGGAACTGCTCCCGGCGTACCTGTCGCCTTCCGAAGCGGCACAGGCGTGCGCGTCCGCGTCGACCGCGACGTTCGTGCTGAGCCTGCAACGCCGCACGCTCGCGACGCTGCACACGGCCGGCCGCCTCGAGACGAGCTTCTACATGGACCTGCACAAGACGATCGGAGATTTCACCGACCTCCAGTCGCGCGCGGAGCGTTTCAAGAATTTCCCGTATCCGCGCCAGTACGCGACCGTCAGCTCGCTGTTCGTCCGATTCTTCTGCCTGTCGTTGCCGTTCGGTTTGCTGAACGAGTTCAACCGGCTGAACGACGGCGTGAGCGGTTTCATGCACGGCTACATGGTGTGGCTGGTGGTGCCGTGCAGTGTCGCGGTGTCGTGGATGTACACCTCGCTCGACCAGGTCGGCGAGAGCACCGAGAACCCGTTCGAGGGCGGCGCGAACGACGTGCCCATTTCAACGCTGTGCGGCACGATCGAACGCGATCTCAAGGCGATGCTCGGGGAACCCGCGGGCGCGCCGTGCGGCGACACGGTCATCGCGCTGTAGCGAACCGTGCGCCTTCCCGCTGCGGTTGAGACCGACCGCGCCCCCCGACATGGATTGGTGCCGAAGCGGCAACAGAATGCGCACCTGCCGGGCACTACTGGCCCGCGGGGCCCGCGATTACGATGTTGTCAGGCAGGCCGTGCGTGGGGCGCCACATGCAGGGCCGGCAGTCGCGATTCCACATTTCAGGAGAACCGATCATGACGCAACGTATCAACTACTTCCAGCAATCGCCGGAGCTGACCAAGAAGCTCGTCGAACTCGACGGCCTGTTTCAGAAGACGACGATCGAGACGCCGATCCGCGAGCTCGTCGAGATTCGCGCGTCGCAGCTCAACGGCTGCGCGTTCTGCGTCGACATGCACACCAAGATGGCCAAGATCCACGGCGAGCGCGAACTGCGCCTGCATCACGTCGCGATCTGGCGCGAGTCGACGCTGTTCTCGCCGCGCGAGCGCGCCGCGCTCGCATGGACCGAAGCGCTGACGCAGATCCCGGCGCACGGCGTGCCCGACGAGCTCTACGAACGCGTGCGGGGCCACTATTCCGAGAAGGAACTGTCGGATCTCACCTTCCTCGTGGGCGCCATCAACTGCTGGAACCGGCTGAACGTCGCCTTCCGCGTCGTGCCCGGCTCGTTCGACAAGATGTTCGGGCTCGACAAGGCCAACCTGGAGTAACGACATGAAACGCCTCATGCTCGCGCTTGCACCGCTCGCGCTGTCGCTCCTGGCCGCCGTTCAGCCGGCCGCCGCCGCCCCCCACGCCACGGTGACGCAACTGACCACGGAGCCGTTGCCCGAGTATCCGGGCAAGGAAGTGGAGATGATCGCCGTCGACTATCCGCCCGGCGCCGTCGATCCCGTGCATCGCCACGATGCGCACGCGTTCGTCTACGTGCTCGACGGCAGCATCGTGATGGGCCTGAACGGCGGGAAGACGGTCACGCTCCATGCCGGCGACACGTACCATGAAGGACCGGACGACGTGCACACGGTCGGACGAAACGCCAGCAGCACGAAGCCGGCGAAATTCATCGTGGTGCTGATCAAGAACAAGGGCGCGCCGGTTCTTACCCCGGTGAAGTAACGCGATCGACGCCTGGGCCCGGCAACGCCGGGCCGGGCGCGCGAGGCAATCCCGCGCGCGCAGCCGCGGGCTACAACATTGCCTGACTGACGAGCGCGTACTGTCCGCAGGCCGGATCGGCCGGCCCTTCGTGCGCTGCGGCCGGCGCGTTGCGCACCATCTTCGAACACGTATCGACCCGCGCCAAACCCTGTTCGGCCAGCCAGTCCGGCAGACTGGTCCCGTCCGGCACGTCGATGCGGACGAACTCGCCTTCCCGTTGCGTCAGCCAATGACTGACGAGCGCCTTCGCATACGCATCGTCGCTTGCGCGCGGTGCGGCCACCGGGCCGATCACGTCGCCGCGCCCGAAGCGCCGCAGCACCGAAAACCCGACCACCTCGCCATCGCGTTCGAGCACGACGCTTTCACCGCGCTGGAACAGCGCGGCCATCAACGCATCGCGCTGGAGACCGGACGCGCGCGCGTCCAGCTCGACGAGGCGCGGCCAGTCGGCCCGCGATCCGGCACGCAGTTGCACGCCATCGGGCAGAACCACCTCCGCAGGACGAACGACGTTCCCCTGATACTGGCCCAGCGAGCCGCACACGTTGAAACCCAGCTTCTCGTACAGCGGCCGACCGGCCGGCGTCGCATGCAGGAACGTGACGCGCGGCCCCAATTCGTCGATGAGCAGCTCCATCAGCTTGCGGCCGATGCCTCGCCCCTGATGCGCGTCGGACACGATCACATGCCCGATCGCGGCGCGATCGGCACCGTACTTCCAGCACATCGCCGTGCCGATCACCACGCCGTTTTCCTCGGCCGCGAACGCGGTCGACGTGTCCGCGGAAAACTGCCAGTCTTCCGCCCTGAACGGCCAGCGAAGCGCGACGGTAAGGGCATGGGCCGCGGGGACGTCCGCGGTGGTGAAGCGCCGGTAGCGAAGCGCCGGCATCGTGTCGGAATCGTTCATCTCGTTGTCCTGTTTCATCAAGCAGTCTTTATAAAAGTGTCGTCGTGCGCCACGGCACGCGTTCAATGCCGGCTGCGCGCATCACGACGATCGCGCGAAGTAATGCTGCGCCAACGCGACCCAGTACCGGACGCCGGCCGGAATGATCTCGTCGTTGAAGTCGTATTTCGGGTGGTGCAGCGCCGGTGCGCTCGCGCCGTCCTGCGCATTGCCGATCAGCACGTACGCGCCCGGCCGCTCCTCCAGCATGAAGCCGAAGTCCTCGGACGTCATGTTCGGCGGCACGTCGCGATCGACGCGCGCGTCGCCGAACGTGTCGCGAATCACCGCTTCGCACAGCGCCGTCTCGGCCGGCGTGTTGACCGTCGCCGGGTAGTACTGAAAAAATTCCACGTCGACCTGCGCGCCGTAGGCACTCGCCAGCGCCTCGCAAGTGAGCCGCACATCGTGCTGCAGCTTCTGCTGCAAAGCCGACGACAGCGTGCGGATCGTGCCGCGCAGCTCGGCGGTGTCGGGAATCACGTTGTCCGTCGTGCCCGCATGGAACATGCAGACGGAGATGACTGCAGGATCCACCGGATCCTTGTGCCGCGCGGCGATGGTCTGACATTGCAGCACCATCGAGCAGGCGAGCGGCACCGGATCGATGCCCAGATGCGGCTGCGCCGCATGCGCGCCCTTGCCCGTCACCGTGATCCTGAAGCGCGAGCCGGCCGCCATGATCGGGCCCGTGCGCAACCCGAAATGCCCGGCCGGCAGCCCGGGCCAGTTGTGCATGCCGAATACCGCCTCCGTCGGGAACTGGTCGAACAGCCCGTCGTCGATCATCCTGCGCGCGCCCGCGCCGCCCTCTTCGCCGGGCTGAAACACGAAATGGACGGTGCCGGGCAGCTGCGGCAGTTCCTTCAGCACGCGTGCGGCGCCGAGCAACATCACGGTATGGCCGTCATGGCCGCACGCATGCATGATCCCGTGCGTGCACGACGCATGCGCAAAATCGTTGGCTTCGTGGATCGGCAGTGCGTCCAGATCGGCGCGCAGCACGATCCCGCGCGCCGGATCGGCGCCCGGCAGGCTCGCGACGACGCCCGTGCCGCCCAGCCCGCGCGACACCGCATAGCCGAGCGCTTCGAGTTCGCTCGCGACGACGTCGGCCGTCCGGTGTTCTTCGAATCGCAATTCGGGATGCGCATGCAGGTCGCGGCGCAGCTTCGCCCAGTGCGCGTGATGTGCTTGCAGCAGCGGGTCGGGAATGACGGGGTGATCCAATTCCAATTTCGGCACCTTCGGAGAGTAGCGGGCGTCCAACTGTACCGCCGGCGCGAACCGCGCGCGGCGGCCGGGTCAGTCGTCAAAGCCGACGATCGACTTGATCTCCATATACTCCTCCATCCCTTCGATCCCGTACTCGCGGCCGTTGCCCGACTGCTTGTAGCCGCCGAACGGCGCCTGGGGGTCCCATGCCGGGTAGTTCAGATGCACCTGCCCCGCGCGGATGCGGGCAGCCACAGCGCGAGCCTGCGCCTTGTCGGTGCCCTGCACGTGCGCGCCGAGCCCGTAGACCGTGTCGTTCGCGATCGCGACCGCTTCGTCGACGGTGTCGTACGGAAGGATCGCCAGCACCGGGCCGAAGATCTCCTGCTGCGCGATCGTCATGTCGGTGCGCACGTCGGAGAAAATCGTCGGCCGCGCGTAAAAGCCGCGCTCGAGCCCCGCGGGCCGGCCGGGGCCGCCGGCGATCAGCTTCGCGCGTTCGTCGATGCCCGCGTCGATCATCTGCGCGACCCGCCCGAACTGCGCGCGGTTGGCGAGCGGCCCGTGCGTCGTGGCTTCGGCGAACGGATCGCCGACGACCAGCGTGCGCGCTGCTGCCGCGGCCAGCGCCTCGACCGCGCCGAGCACGTTGCGCGGCACGATCATGCGGGTCGGCGCGCTGCACGATTGCCCCATGTTGCGGAACGCGGCGGCCACGCCCGGCGCGATCGCGCGCGACAGGTCCGCATCCGGCAACACGATATTCGGCGATTTGCCGCCCAGCTCCTGCGCGACGCGCTTGACGGTTGGCGCCGCCGCCTGCGCGACCAGCACGCCGGCGCGCGTCGATCCGGTGATCGACACCATGTCGACCTCCGGGTGCGACGACAGCGCGGCGCCGACCGTCTCGCCGCTGCCGCTCACGAGGTTGAATACGCCGGCGGGCACGCCTGCATCGGCGATCACTTCCGCGAACAGCAGCGCGCTGAGCGGCGACAGCTCGCTCGGCTTCAGCACCACCGTGCAGCCGGCCGCGAGCGCCGGCCCGACCTTCGCGGTGATCTGGTAGATCGGCCAGTTCCACGGCGTGATCAGCGCGCACACGCCGATCGGCTCGCGCACGACCGCGGTCGTGCCGCGTTGCCTGACGAACGCGTAGTTCGCCAGGTTGTCGCGTGCGACGCGGATATGTTCGGCCGCGAGCGGCATGTGCGCGCCGCGTGCATAGCCGATCGGCGCGCCCATTTCCATCGCGAGCGCCGTGGCGAACAACTCGGCGCGCTCGAGCATCAGCGCATGCACGCGGTCGAGCAACGCGGCGCGTTCCCGCGGTGAAGTCACGGACCAGCGCTCGAACGCGCGGCGCGCGGCCTGCACCGCGCGGTCGGCGTCGCGTGCGCTGCCGAGCGGGATCTCGCCCAGCGTGTGTTCGGTGGACGGGCAGACGACCGCGAACCGGTCGCTGCCGTCGGGCAACACCCAGTCGCCGTCGATGAAAAAGCGATCGAGCCTGCCGGCTTGCATCAGGTGAACAACTGGTGAATTCATTGCAGCTTGTCCTTGAGTCGATACCAGGCGCCGACGAACGGCAGGAACCACGGTTTGCCGAAATGCCCGGGAATGGCCGGCCAGTCGAAGCCTTGCCACGGGTTGAGTTCCGCGCGCCCGTCCATGATCTCGGCCATCAACGTGCCCATCAGCGTAGCCATGTGCGTGCCGTGGCCGCTATAGCCCATCGAGTAGTAAACGCCGTCCCGCTCGCCCGCGCGCGGCAGCCGGTTAGCCGTCATGTCGACCATCCCGCCCCAGCAATAGTCGATGCGCACGCGGGCCAGCTCGGGAAACACGGCGGCCAGTTGACGCCGCAGGATCGCACCGCTCTTTTCGTCCGAACGTGGGTTCGACGTGGCGAACCGCGCGCGCCCGCCGAACAGCAGCCGATTATCGGGCGTCGTGCGGAAGAAGTTGACGAAGTTCTTCGTGTCGGTGGCCATCCGGCGCGTCGGCAGCAAGCGGTCGAGCCACTCGCGCGGCAACGGCTCGGTGACGATGATGAAGGCGCCCACGGGCACGACCCTGCGGCGGATCCAGCCGAACGGCCCGACCTGCGAAATGCCGCTCGCGAGCAGGACCTGGCGCGCACGAATCTCGCCGAGCGGCGTGCGCACCGCGTACGCGCCGCCCGCTTGCCGCTTCAGGCCGAGCACCGGCGCCTGCTCGAGAATATGCGCGCCGCGGGCTTGCGCGGCGCGCGCGAGGCCGCGCACATAGCGGCCGACATGCATTCCCGCACTTTTGCCGAACAGCAGCCCGCCGTGATAACGATCCGAGCCGATCTCGTCGCGCAGCTCGGCCTTCGTCACGAGGCGCGTGTCGGGGTCCACGCTCGCCGCGAGCAATGCGTGGCTGCGCGCGAGCTTGTCGTAGTGCTCGGGTTTTGCCGCGAGCTTCAGCTTGCCGGTGCGGGCGAAATGGCAATCGATCGACTCTTCGTTGACGAGCCGCTCGACCGTGTCGACGCCCGCGTCGAACGCGAGATAGAGGCGGTTCGCCAGTTCCGTGCCGAGGCGCTGCGACAGCGACGCGTAATCCTGCGCGAAGCCGTTGTTGCACATGCCGCCGTTGCGTCCCGATGCCGCCTGCCCGACGGTGCCCGCCTCGCAGACGACCACGCGCGCGCCTTTCTTGGCCAGCGCCAGCGCGGCGGCCGAACCCGTGATCCCGCCGCCGACCACCACGACGTCGCAACGGCCGTCGGGCAATTCCGGCGAGCGGCTCACGAACGGCTCCGACGTATCGAGCCAGTACGAACTGAAACGCATCAGGCACTCCCAAGCTGTCGCATCGCACTGGCGGGCCGGCGAACGCTCACCGCACCGCTCCGGCCGCTCGCGGGCGGTTTGGCGCGATGCGCGTGATATACAGGCGGCCTCTCATCCATGTGACGGCGTTGCATCAGAAATCGGCGACCTTGCCCCAGGCGGATTCGCTGAACCGGCCGGGCCGGTACGGCGCCGGGTCCACGAACGGTTGCGCACCGGACGCCAGATCGGCGATCAGGTGCCCGGCGCCCGGCCCGATCCCGAAGCCGTGCCCCGAAAACCCCGCCGCGAGAATCAGCCCCGGCACGCCCGGCACTTCGCCGATGCCCGGCACGCCGTCCGGCGTGCTGTCGACGAACCCGGCCCAGGCGTGCGTGATCTTCGCGTCGCGCAGTTCGGGCAACAGTTCGGCCGCGCGGCGGTACGTTTCGGTGACCGTCGGCATATCCGGCTTCGGATCCAGAATGCGCACGGCTTCCATCGGCGTCGGCGCGTCGAGGCGCCAGCGCTTCAGCGTTTCATGGCCGCCGCGCACGCCTTCGAGGCCGCCCGGCAGCAGGTTGCGCCAGCGCTTTGCGAACATCGGCACGAATTGCGGCGCGAAGCGCAGGAACTGCGGTGTCAGGTCCACCCGCGCGCGGCCGCTGATCGCGAGTGCATAGCGTCCATCGCTGCGGCGCGTGATGGACACGCCGGACGTGTACATCGCATCGGGCAGCGGCGTGTCGACGGGCGCCACGCTCAGGATCGACTGGCGGATCGACGCTTGCGGAAAGCGGATGCCGAGCTGGCGGCAGAACGACGACGCCCAGGCGCCGCCGGCCATCACGACCGTTCGGGTCTTGATGACGCCGGCCTCGGTGACGACGCCCGCGACGCGTCCGCCTTCCAGTTCGATGCCGCGTGCCGCGCAGTGCTGGTGGACGCTGCCGCCCAGCTTCATCAGCGCGGCGGCCACGGCCGGCGCGGCCTTGCCCGGATCGGCCGTGCCGTCGGTCGGCGAGAACACGCCGCCCTTCCACTGCCGCCCGGTTGCCCGTCCGCGCTCGGCGGCCTGCTTGCTGTCGAGCATGTAGGTGGTCACGCCCGCCGTCTTCGCGAATTCGCCCCAGCTTGCCCAGCGGGACAATTCGGCTTCGTCATTGCTGAGATACAGCAGCCCGCAGCGATGAAAGCCGGTGTCTTCTCCGGATTCGGCCGCGAATCGTTCCCACAGATCGATGCTCTTGCTCGCCATCGGCAACTCGCGTTCGTCGCGATTCTGCTGCCGGCACCAGCCCCAGTTGCGGCTCGACTGTTCGGCGCCGATGCGTCCCTTCTCGACGAGCGCGACCGAGATGCCGCGGCGGGCCAGGTAGTAGGCGGTGAAGACGCCGATGATGCCGCCGCCGATCACGACGACGTCGGCCGCGGCCGGCGGCGTGGACAAGGTTTCGATATGGCGCAACGGAGGGGACATGCTCAGTCTCGTTCGGTGGAAGGTTTGACGTTCTGCATCACGTAGAACTTCGCCACGCGTTCGCTGCTTTCCCACCCGATCGACGCGCCGCGCGGCACGAACAGCGCGTCGCCGGTACCGAGCGACTGCACGCTGCCGTCGGGCGCCGCGAACCGGACGCCGCCGTCCAGCAGGAACATGAACTCGTTCGCGCGATGCGGCCGGACGATCCGGTGATACGGCGTCGAATCCCAGGTGCCCGCGCAGTACCCGGCGCCGTCGTCGGTGAACACGTTGTCGCTGCGGCATTGCGGCGCGGGGCCGAGCAGCGCCTCGGCCGGCAGCGTGGCGGACGGCTTGAAGTCGGCGTCGGCGCGCAGCTCGAAGACGCCGCGTTTCGTCGGTTGCGCGCACGCCGCCGCGCAGAACGTCAGCAGTACCGGCGATTGTGCGGCGATGCGCAGTGCGGTGCCGCCGCCGATGACGGCGCCCTGTCCCGGGCCGACCACCAGCGGTGCGGCCCCGGCCGCTTCGAGTGTCAGCTCGCCCTGGATGACGGCCAGGGTTTCGATGTGCGGAAAGCTCGCCACGTCCAGTTCGCCGGCGAAAACGATCCGCCCCGCGGCCATCGCGTCGGGGCCTTCCCACGCGATCTCGCGATGCGACGCGAACGGATCGCTCGTGCCGAACGCCTGCTTGCGGAATGCGGTGGAAGACGGTGCGCCGTCGGCCCGGTGCAACACGAAAACTGCGGTCATTTCTGCTCCTGTGCGGTGCGTGACGGATTCGCTCGAAAGCGGTCACGCGATATCGGAAATCATCGTTCGCCGGCGCTTTAGCCGGACATCGTCAGCGGGGCATGTCGTCCATGCGTGCGCTTACGCCGCGTGACACGACGCGTCGCGGCGTTCGCTGTGCACGCGCGTCGATGGCGCTCGCATCGGCGCGCCGCCCGTACGGGCGGCCACGTAATCGCGCGGCGTGATCCCGAGTACGCGCCGAAAATGCCGGCACAGATGGCTCTGATCGAAGAAGCCGACGTCGGTCGCGACGACCGACGGCGCGAGACCGGCGCGCAACAGGTCCTGCGCCCGCCGTATCCGCACGAGACACAGATAGCGGTGCGGCGACAGGCCGGTTTCGCTGCGAAAGCGCGCGGTGAAACGCGACACGCTCAGCCCGGCCACCGCCGCGAGCGTGTCCAGGTTCAGCGGCTGCGCGAACGATGCATCGATCGTGCGCAGCACGTCGCCGATCGCGGGCGACACGGGCCGCGCCACACGCGGCGAGCCGACGGCGCCAGCCGAGCCAATGAATTGCACTGTCATATCGAATTCTCCCGGGCGCTCGCTTCAGTGCAGGAAATCCTGCATCCGGTAGTACGCGCCGACGACCGGCAGGAACCACGCGTGCCCGAAATGACCCGGTATCGCCGGCCAGTCGAGCTCGCGCCACGGGTTGGACGCGGCCGCCCCATACAGCACGTCGGCCATCACGCGGCCCATGTGCACCGACATCTGCACGCCGTGGCCGCTGTAGCCCATCGAGTAATAGAGGCCGTCGTGCTGGCCCGCGCGCGGCAGCCGGTCGGCGGTGATGTCGACCAGCCCGCCCCAGCAGTAGTCGAGCCGCACGTTCGCCAGTTCCGGGAAATAGCCGGCCATGCCCGCACGCAGGACGTCGCCGCTTTTCGCATCGGAGCGCGGGCTCGACATCGCGAAGCGCGCGCGGCCGCCGAACAGCAGCCGGTTGTCGGGCGTCACGCGGAAGTAGTTGCCGATCTGGCGCGACGTCACGTATGCGCGGCGATGCGGAAACAGCCGGTTCAACTGCGCATCCGGCAGCGGCTCGGTCACGACGATGAAGCTGCCGACCGGCGCGATGCGCCGCCGGAACCACGCGAACGGCCCGTGCTGCGATGCGCCGGTCGCGACCAGCACGCGGTCGGCGACGATCGTGCCGCGGGCGCTGGTGATCCGGTGACGCTCGCCGTCCAGCCGGTCGAGCTGCGTGACGGCCGCGTGCTCGTACACGCGTGCGCCGGCGCGCACGGCCGCTTGCGCGAGCCCGACGCCGAACTTGCCCATGTGCATCTGCGCGCCGTTGCGCTGCAGGAGCCCACCGTAAAAGCCGTCGGACGCGATTTCGTCGCGGATGCGCGACGGCTCGATCAGTTCGATGTCCGGATCGACGTCGCGCCGCAACGCGTTGAAGGTCTTTTCGAGCCCCGCGAAATGCTGCGGCTTCGCGGCGAGTTTGAGCTTGCCCGCGCGCCGGAAATCGCAGTCGATCGCCTGTTCGGTCACGATCGTCTCGACGCTCTTCACCGCGCTTTCGTACGCGCGATAAAACTGCTTCGCCTGCGCGGCGCCGATGCGCGCGGCCAGCGACGCATAATCCTGCGCGACACCGGTATTGCACTGGCCGCCGTTGCGGCCGGACGCTTCGCCGGCGATCTCCGCGGCTTCGAGCACGACCACCGACACGCCGCGCTGCGCGAGTGCAAGCGCCGCCGACAAGCCGGTGAAACCGCCGCCGATCACGACCACGTCGGCCCGCCCTTCGACGGGGCCCACGCTTGCGGCGCGAAACGCGGGGCGGGTATCCAGCCAGTACGATTCCAGTTTCATCGGATCCTCCGAGAAACCGCGTCCTTTCTCCCAAGGGGACTTCCTTCGGGGCGGATGGCGAGAAGGACAGAAGTGCTGTTGACAGGCAGCTTCTCCCACGGGTTAGGATCACCGGCATGATTCTTGTCTACCGCTACCGCGTGAAGTCGCTCAACGGACTGCTTAACAAGCAGAGCCGTGTGGTGAACTACGTCTGGAACTTCTGCAACGACACGCAGAAGCACGCGCTCAAGTGGAACATGAAGTGGCCGACAGGCTTCGACCTGAATGTGCTCACAACCGGTAGCAGCAAGGAGCTCGGTATCCACTCCGGCACGATCAACGCTACGTGCGAGCAATACGCGAAGTCGCGCAGCCAGCATCGACGCCCTTACCTGCGCTATCGCGGCAAGAGATCGCTCGGCTGGGTGCCGCTGAAGGGGCGCGACCTGAAGCGCGAGGGTGATGCATTTCGCTTCGCGAGCAACACCTTTCGCGTGTTCAACAGTCGACCGCTTCCTGAAGGCAAGATCAAGGACGGAACGAACTTTGCACAGGATGCGCGCGGTAACTGGTTTCTCAACATCGCGATCGAGATACCGGATGTTCAGGTCCGCCCGATCCGTTCGGGCGTCGGCATCGACCTCGGCCTGAAAGACTTCGCCACACTTTCGACTGGCGAGAAACTGCCCAACGAGCGGTTTGGCCGACACGCAGCGGAAAAGCTGGCGAAAGCCCAACGTGCGAGAAAGCACAAGCGGCATATCGCGAAGCTGCACGCAAAGGTGACGAACGCCCGCGCCGATTTCCAGCACAAGCTCGCGCTCGACCTGGTGCGGCGCTTTGACTACATCGCAGTCGGCAACGTGTCGGCCGTCAAACTCGCCAGAACCAGGATGGCGAAGAGCGTCTACGACGCATCCTGGTCGTCCTTCCGCAGCAAGCTCCGTTACAAGGCGATGGCGCACGGAGCCACGTTCGAGGAAGTCGACGAAAACGGTTCTACCCAGTCCTGTTCGGCGTGTGGGTCGAAAGACAGCACGACGCGGCCGAAAGGTATCGCGGGACTGCGAATAAGAGAGTGGGCTTGCAGTAACTGTGGTGTCACACATGATCGTGATATCAATGCTGCGTTGAACATTCTCCGATGCGGACGTGCATCGCCGGTTGTGGGAATCACCTCCCTTTAGGGAGGAGAAGACGTCAATTAATCACCTTCGAAAAGCGCAGTTGCCACGTATTCGCACAGCGCGCATCGCATTACAGACGCACCAGCGGCACCGACGCTCCGCCGGCCGGCACCGGCTCCGCCTGGAACCGCGCGAGATCTTCCTCGCTGCGATGGCACAGCACCTGCGCGCCGTTCCCGAGCGTGCGCAGCGACGGGGCCGTGCGGTTGCACACACCGTCCACGCGCATCGCGCAGCGCGACAGGAACGGACACAGCTCGGCCTCGTGCTCGCGCTCGCCGATCGGCACCAGCGGCCGGTGGCAGCGCTCGGCCGCATCGTCGAGCCAGCCCGCGCGCAGCTCCGGCGCGGACGACACGAGCAGATGCGAATACGGGTGATAAGGCGGCGCGCACAGCGCGTCGCGGCTGCCGGTTTCGACGCGACGGCCCGCGTACAGCACGACGATGTCGTCGCTGATCGCGCGCACCTTCGCGATGTCGTGCGTGATGAACACGTACGACACGCCGAGCTTCGCCTGCAGGTCGCGCAGCAGGTCCATGATCGCGGCGCCCACCACGGTATCGAGCGCCGACGTGACCTCGTCGCACAGGATCAGGTCGGGCTCGGCCGCGAGCGCGCGCGCGAGGTTCACGCGCTGCTTCTGCCCGCCGGACAATTCCCCGGTGCGCCGCCCGGCCACCGCCTGCGGCAGCCGCACGAGTTCGAGCAGTTCCGCGACGCGCTGCCGGGCCCGCGCACCGCGGATCCCGTGATAGAACGCGAGCGGCCGCGCCAGCGTGCGCTCGACGGTATGCACGGGGTTGAGCGCGGTATCGGCGTTCTGGAACACGATCTGCACGCGGCGGTGCTGCTCCTTCGAGCGCTTGCCGATATCGAGCGCGAGCGGCTCGCCGTCGAGCAGGATCTGCCCGGCCGTCGCCGGCACGAGGCCCGCGATCACCTTCGCGAGCGTGGTCTTGCCCGACCCCGATTCGCCGATCACGCCGACCGTCTGCCCGCGCCCGATGCGCAGGTCGACTTCGTGCAGGATCAGCTTCGCGGGCCAGCCCTTCGCGGTCCGGCCGCCGTAGCCGGCGACCGCGCCGCGCACGTCGAGCAGCGGCGCCGGCGCGGCGCTCGCCGCTTTCGCCTCGCGCTCGGCGTCGTTCGGCGTGACTGCCGCGATCAGGCTCTGCGTGTACGGGTGCGCGGGCGCATGCAGGATCTGTTCGGTGTCGCCCGTCTCACGGATCACGCCGTCGCTCAGCACGACGATGCGATCGGCCATCTGCGCGACCACGGCCAGATCGTGCGACACGTACACCGCGCTCATCCCGCAGCGCCGGATCACGCTCTTGAACGCCTGCAGCACGTCGATCTGCGTGGTCACGTCGAGCGCGGTGGTCGGCTCGTCGAGGATCACCAGTTCCGGATCGGTGATCAGCGCCATCGCGGCCATCAGCCGCTGCAACTGCCCGCCCGACACCTGGTGCGGATAGCGTCTGCCGATCGTCTCCGGCTCGGGCAGCGCGAGCGCGCGGAACAGCTCGACCGCCTTCGCCTGCGCATCGCGCTTCGTCATCGTCTTGTGGATCAGCGCGCTCTCGATCACCTGGTCGAGAATCGTGCGCGACGGATTGAACGCGGCGGCGGCGCTCTGCGCGATATACGCGACCTTGCGGCCGCGCAGCGCGGTCAGTGCCTGCGCGCTCAGCGTGCACACGTCCGTGCCGCCGAGCTTCACCGAGCCGCCGGCGATCCGGCAGCCCGCGCGTGCGTGGCCCATCAGCGACAGCGCGATCGTCGTCTTGCCGGAGCCCGATTCGCCGATCAGCGCGAGCACCTCGCCGCGCCCGATGTCGAAGTCGACGTCGTGGACGATCGTCGTTTCCGCGCCGCCCGGCCGGCCGCCGACCACGCGCAGCCCGCGCACCTCGACGAGCGGAGTCGATTCCGGAGTCGATTCATCTCGCATCAGTGTTCTCCCGCGGCGGCAGCCGCGCCCTTGCGGCGGCCGCGATGCGGCAAACCGTCGATCAACAGGTTGACGCCCACCGTCAGGATCGCGATCGCGACCGCGGGCATGATCGCGACGGCCGAGCCGTCGCCGAGGCTCGCGATGTTCTCGCGCACGAGCGAGCCGAGATCCGCATACGGCGGCTGCACGCCGAGCCCGAGAAAGCTCAGGCCGCTCAGCAGCAGCACGACGAACGTGAAGCGCAGCCCGGTGTCGGCCAGCATCGGATGGATCATGTTGGGCAGCATCTCGACGCATGCGATGTACAGCGCGCTTTCCCCGCGCGCCTTCGCCACCTGCACGAACTCGAGCGTGCTGATGTTGACCGCCAGCGCACGTGCGATCCGGTACGAGCCCGGCATGTAGCTGACCGCGGCGGTGAGCACCAGCAGCGGCAGCGACGAGCCGAACGCGGCGACGAACATCAGCGCGAACATCTTCGACGGAATCGACGTGAGTGCGTCGAGCAGCCGGCTCATCGTCTCGTCCACCGCGCGGCCGGACACGGTCGCGAGCAGCCCGAGCGTCGTGCCGGTCACCGCGGCGAGCAGCACCGCGGCGAGCGCGAGCAGCACGGTCAGGCGCGTGCCGTACAGGATCCGGCTCAGCATGTCGCGGCCGAGGAAGTCGGAACCGAACGGCAGCTTCGCGCTGAACGGCGCGAACACGTCCGGCGTGACGATCGCGCCGACGTCGTGCGGCGCGAGCAGCGGCGCGAACACGGCGATGAACAGCATCAGGCCGGCCATCGACAGGCCGACGCGGCCGCCGGCGGTCAAGGCGATGCGTACGCCGCGGCGCTTGCGCGGCTCGTCGGGAGCAGGCGCGGCAGGCGGCACGCTGCCCCGCCCCACGGGCGGGTCGCCGGATGGCGGCAGCGCGCTGCTGCGTTGAACGGGTTCGGTCGGGTGCATGGGCGGCATCTCGGAAAGTGGACGGAACGCTCAGGTTCGCAGTCGCGGGTTCGACACGATCGAGCAGAGGTCGGCGAACAGCACGAGCGTCAGGTACGCGACGCAGAAGATCAACGTGCACGCCTGGACCAACGGGAAATCGCGGTTGCTGACGGCGTCGACCATCAGGCTTGCCAGGCCCGGATAGTTGAAGATCGTCTCGACGACGATCACGCCGCCGAGCAGATACGACAGGCTCAGCGCGATCGCATTGGCGATCGGGCCGATCGCGTTCGGCAACGCATGGCGCAGTACGACGCGTGCGGGGCTCGCGCCCTTGAGCACGGCCATCTCGACATACGACGCGCTCAGTTGCTCGATCACCGCGGCGCGCGTCATGCGTGCCATCTGCGCGATCACGACCGCGCACAGCGTCAGCACCGGCATCGCATACGCGCGCAGGAAATCGTGCAGGCTTTCGATCGGGCCGCTGTACGACAACGCGGACAGCCAGCGCAGCTTCACCGCGAACACGAGCACGGCGACCGTCGCGATCAGGAACTCCGGCGTCGCGACGAGCGACAGCGTGCCGAGGCTGATCACGCGGTCGACCACCGACTCGCGCTTGACGGCCGCGAGGATGCCGAGCAGCAGCGCGATCGGCACCGACACGGCGGTCGTGATCGCCGCGAGCGCGAGCGATTTCGGCAGGCGCCCGCCGATCAGCTCCGACACCGGCATGTCGCCGGACAGCGACCGGCCGAAATCGCCGTGCAACAGGCCGGTGAGCCAGTGCACGTAACGCACGTGCGCCGGCATGTCGAGGCCGAACTGCTGGCGCAGCGCGGCGACCGTCTCCGGCGTCGCCGACTGGCCGAGCGCGGCCTGCGCGGCGTCGCCCGGCAGCAGGTTCGTGATCGTGAAGATGATCGCGGACACGATCAGCAGCGTCAGCGCGGTGACCGCGATGCGCCGGCCGATCAGGCCGATGAGAATTCGGTTCATGGCGCGTCACTCCTGAAAAAACCGCGCGTGGCCGGCGCGGTGGTCCGCACCGGCCGCGCGACGGCGGCCAGCGGCAACGTCATGCGTTCCACCACACGTTCTCGGCGAACGTGAAGCCCATCATCGGCCCGGTGGGGATCGAGCCGAGGCCCGCGAGCCGCTTGTCGTAGCCGTCGAGGAAGCTGATGAACGCCGGAATGCCGACCCGCCCCTGCTGCGCCACGATCACCTGCATGTCGCCGTACATCTGCTTGCGCTTCGCGTCGTCGGTTTCCGAACGCGCGGCGAGCAGCAACTGGTCGAACTTCGCGTTCTTCCAGCCCGACTCGTTCCACGGCGCATCCGACTTGAAGAACTGCGTGAACAGCACGTCGGCGCTCGAGCGCGGGTTGATGTTGCCGAAGGTGAGCGGGTGCTTCATCCAGTGGTTCGACCAGTAGC
The DNA here is from genome assembly GCF_017104705.1 of Burkholderia sp. Se-20373. Classification (NCBI taxonomy): domain Bacteria; kingdom Pseudomonadati; phylum Pseudomonadota; class Betaproteobacteria; order Burkholderiales; family Burkholderiaceae; genus Burkholderia; species Burkholderia sp. Se-20373. The sequence continues at coordinate 18,774 of NZ_JAAGPH010000022.1, forward strand.
CGTCGGGCGACGCGCGGTTGACCTGCAGGTTCAGTCCGATCTTCTGGCCGGCCTGCTGCAGCAGCACGGCCATTTCGATCGACCCGTTCGCGTCGGACGTCGCATAGATCGGCGGCAGCGTGGCGCCCAGCGCACCGGCCTTCTGCAGCAGGAATTTCGCCTTGTCCGGATCGTGCGGGCGCTGCGGCAGCGACGCGTTGAAGTAGCGGTGCCCCGGCGGAATCGGCTGGTCGTTGCCGATCACCGAGTAGCCGCGGAACACCGCCGTGCGGAGCTGCTCGCGATCGAACAGGTACTTCATCCCTTCGACGAAATCGGGGTTCGCGACGATCGGGTTGTCGCTGCGCATGATCAGGTCGGTGTAGAGGCCCGACTTGGTTTCCTTCAGCGCATAGCCCGGCGTCGACGAGACCCGCTGCGTCGAGCGCGGATCGATCGCGTTGATCAGGTGCACGTCGCCCGACAGCAGCGCGTTCAGGCGCGCGGCGCTGTCGCTGATGCCGATCAGCTCGATCTCGTCGAGATACGGCTTGCCCGGCTTGAAGTAGCTGTCGTTGCGCACGCCGACGGTCGACACGCCCGGCTTGAACGACTTCAGCTTGTACGGGCCGCAGCCGATGCCGGTCGAGAAGTCGGTCGTGCCGTCCTTGACGATCACGAGCTGCGGCGTCGCGAGGATCACCGGCAGATCGGCATTCGCGCTGGCGAGCGTCAACGTGACTTCGTCGGGGCCGGTCGCCTTCGCCTCCGTGAACTGTTCGGCAAGCGTCTTGACCTTCGACGCGGTGGCCGGGTTCTTGTGGCGCATCAGCGAGAACACCACGTCGGCCGGGCCGACCGGCTTGCCGTCGTGGAACGTGACGCCCTTGCGCAGCTTGATGATCCAGGTCTTCGCATCGGTCGTCTGCAGCGACTCGGCGAGGTTCATCTGCGGCGTGAGGCTCGCGTCGAGCTGCGTGAGGCCGCTATAGAACATGAAGAAGCGCGTGTAGTCCGCACCCGTCGAGCCCTTGGCCGGGTCGAGCGTATCGGCCGTCGAGCCGGCTTCGTTCGCGACCCGGATCTTGCCGCCGCGCTTCGGCGCGGGCGCGGCGAACGCAGCGCCGGGAGTCATCAGCAGTCCGCCGGCGCCGGCGGCCATCATGCCGCCCGCCGCCATGACCTTCATCATGTCGCGGCGCGTGATGCCGCCCTTGCCGCCATTGTCGATATCGTCGCTCATCCGAACTGCTCCTGACTGTGGAAAGTGGGTCCAAGGGTCCAGCGTGATTGTTCAATCCCGCCGCGCCCGCTTGCTGGTAGCGGGTGGGGCGTCGTGTCCATGCAATTCATTTAAGCATCGCCAAAATGCGGTTTGTCGCGATTCGGGCGGCCTGCACGATACGAATCGACCGTTTTGGGTAGCCTGCGCAGCATGATTTGCTGCGTGCGCGCACGTGTCGCCGTGTGCCCGGCGGCGCGTCGCGGCGTCTGCCCAACCCGTGTCGATGCAGGAAATCGTAAGGCCGCAGCCGCCGCAGATTGCGCCGACAAAATTACCCGTTCCGCATCCGGCGCGCGTTTGGCTCGCGCAAACCGCACGTTTGTGTCGAATGCGTGCGCGCCGGCCGACGACGGCCGAAACGAGCGGCTGGTTGCGGCAGATCGCCGCACGCACGGGCGTCGGCGGTGGGGATCGCGACGGCACGTCGCGCGGGAAAGTTCGGAAGAATGCCGCTCGATCGGAACGGCTTTGGGGGAACACGGGAGGATGACGAAACTGCCCGGAAACGGGGCCCGTGCAGCCGTCAGGAACCGCGCCGCCAGGCGGCGACGCGTCCATCACCGGCATGTCGGCGCGCTCACCGGGCGTATGCCGGCGCGGCGCGCCGACGGCAGTCGGGCAGTCGGGCAGTCGGGCAGTCAGGCAGTCAGGCAGTCAGGCAGGATGATGCGCCGGCCGCGGGCGGGCGGCGCGAAGCCGTCACGCAGCCAGGCGGAATACCGATACGGCGGCCCGCAGGCGCGCCGCCTGCTCGTCCAGCGACGACGCGGCCGCAGCCGCCTGCTCGACGAGCGCGGCGTTCTGCTGGGTGACTTCGTCCATTTGCGCGACCGCCAGCCCGATCTGTTCGATGCCGGTGCTCTGCTCGGCCGATGCCGCCGAAATCTCGCCCATGATGTCGGCCACGCGGTCGATCGACCGGACGATCTCCGTCATGCGCTCGCCCGCCGTCTCGACGAGCCGGCTGCCGCTGCCGGCCCGCTCGACCGACGCGTCGATCAATCCCTTGATGTCCTTCGCGGCCGCGGCGCTGCGTTGCGCGAGCGAGCGGACTTCCGATGCGACGACGGCGAACCCGCGTCCCTCCTCGCCGGCCCGCGCGGCTTCCACCGCGGCATTGAGCGCGAGAATGTTGGTCTGGAACGCGATGCTTTCGATCACGACGGTAATGTCGGCGATCCGCACCGACCCGTCCGAAATCTGCCGCATCGTTTCGACGACCGCCTGCACGGCGGCGCCGCCGAGTTCGGTCGCCGCCTTCGCCTGGCCCACGAGCGCATTCGCCTGGCGTGCGTTGTCCGCGTTCTGTTTGACCGTGGACGTCATCTGCTCCATGCTCGCGGCCGTTTCCTGCAGCGACGCGGCCTGCTGCTCCGTGCGCTGCGACAGGTCCAGGTTGCCCTGGGCGATCTCGCCGGTGCCGGTGGCGATCGAGTGGGTCGTGGTCTGGATTTCGGCGATGGTGTCGGTCAGCCGCGCCTTCATGTCGCCGAGCGCGACGAGCAGGCTGCCGGGCGCGGCGTGCGCCGTATCGAATTGCACGTCCAGTTCGCCGGCGGCGATCCGGGCGGCGATCTGCGTCGCATGCGCGGGCTCGCCGCCCAGCGTGCGCCTGACACTGCGCAGCACGCCCCATGCGATGGCCGCGAGCGCCGCGGCGATGACGAGCGTGATCGCGCCGAGCACCGTCGCGAGCCGGGCAAACGCCGCGTTGATGTCGTCGTAGAAAAATCCCGTGCCGATCCACCAGTCCCAGTCCGGGATCGCGACCACGCCCTGCAGCTTCGGCTCCAGGTCCGCGTCGGGGCTGCGCTTGATCAGCACGTCGACGAGCGCGAAATGCGACTGCGCCATGCCCGCGCGGTACGCCTCGCTGTCGGTCAGGCCGCTGGTCGTGCGGTTGCCTTTCGCGCGCGTGCCGATGAACTTCGCGTTCGGGTGGACGAGGTTGACGCCGTCGGCCGTCGTGACCCAGAAGTAGCTCTTCGAATTCGCGTTGAGCGCCGCCAGCGCGGCCTTGGCCTGCTGCTGCGCCTGCTCCTGCGTGAGCGTGCCGCTCGTCTGCATCGCGCGATACGAATCGACCAGGTGCTCGGCCTTGGTCAGCAGCATGACGATCTCGTCGCGACGGCTGTCGATCAGCGCGTCGCGCAGCGTGTGCAGCGACAACGCGGCGAGCAGGACGACGCCGAGCAGCGCCGCGGCGACGAGCATCAGCAGTTTGGTGGACAACTTCATGCGGGGGCCTCGAGATGTTAACCGTTCGGTACATATATCGGCCCGGGCGGCCCCGCCTTGAACGACTCGATATCGGTAATTACCCTCGTTTCGTACGCTGATCGAACGCGCGACGGGTGGCGATGGACGCGGCGACATCGCGGCCGCGTCCCGTCCCGCCCCGTCACGCCGATCGACGAATCGGCCGGCGCAGGCGCCTTACAGCCCGAGTTGCGTCGCGAGCTGGCCGATGTCCGACACTTCGTAATAGTTGTAGAACGGCGTGCCCGGCTCGTGGCCGCGGTTCACGAACGCCTTGTGCCTGATCCCGAGATCCTCGGCCGTCATCAGGTCGTAGCGCAGGCTCGACGACACGTGCAGCACGTCCTCCGGCTTGCAGCCGAGCTTGTCGAACATGTATTCGAAGCCCTGCATGCGCGGCTTGTACGATTGCGCCTGCTGCGCGGTGAACACCGCATGGAACGGCGCGCCGAGCTTGTCGACGTTGCTCATGATCTGGTCGTCCATCGCGTTCGACAGGATCACCAGCTTGTACTTCGACGCCAGCCGCGACAGCCCGGCCGGCACGTCCGGGTGCGGGCCCCAGGTCGGCACTGCGTGATAGAACAGCTCGGCCTCGGCTTCGTCGAACGTCACGCCGAGCCGCGCGCAGGTACGACGGACCGAGTTGACGACCACGTCGCGATACGGCTTCCATGCGCCCAGCACCTCGTCGAGCCGATAGGCGGCGAACGCGCGCACGAAGGCCTCCATCGTCGCCGGCGACAGCCGGTCCGCGTAGATTTCGCGCGCCGTCTCGGCCATCCGGAAATGGGTCAGCGTGCCGTAGCAGTCGAAGGTGATGTACTTCGGTTCAAACTGGATCATGGTCAGGTCCTGTCGGTGTGAAGCCCCGGGAGGGCCGGGGATGGGCTGGGTTCAACGAAATTGAATCAGGGCAAAAAATCGGTCGCGCATCGTTCGGCGCCGCTCAAAACGCACAATCGCCGCAAGTTGCCCGCCCCATGCAGCACGATCTGCGGCGCGATCGGGCGCGGCGCGGCAGGGCCGGCCGGTGGGCGCCGCGCTGCCGCAGCGGGCGCGCCTGTCAGCACGGCCCGCCGGCAGGCGGCAGCGCCGCCGTGCATTCATCGTAGTGCTGTTCGCACAGCACGAGTGGCGGGATTGACCGGCCGCGCCGGCACGATCCGCGCGTTCGTCCGCGTCGATCGAACGGGTTTGCGTCGATCTCGCGGGCGGGCCCGTCCCCGCCGGAAAACAGGCGAATCGTCCTATCCGCGCCGCACCCGCGCTGGCAGAGTGACTGCGTCATTTCCACCCATCCGGAGTCCGGCGTGTCCGACCTCAACCCTTCCCGCACGCTCACCTATCGCCCGTTCGCCGACACCGACCTGCCCGCCGCCCATCGGCTGTCGGAGGCGGTCAAGTGGCCGCACCGGCTCGAGGACTGGCGCTTCGTGCTCCAGCTCGGCGGCGGCATCGTGGCCGAAGACGAAACCGGCGTCGTGGGGACCGCGCTGGGCTGGCGCCTCGGCGAATCGCACGCGGCGCTCGGCATGCTGATCGTGTCGCCCGAGCGCGCGGGCGGCGGCATCGAGCGCGAGCTGCTCGCCCGCGCGCTCGACGGCTTCGGCACCCGCACCGTGTTTCTGCATGCGATGCCGGGGCGCGAGCCGCTGTACGCGGCGTTCGGCTTCGAGCCGATCGATACGATCAACCAGCATCAGGGCGCGGCGTTCCGGCCGCCGCTGATCTCGCTGCCGCCCGGCGAGCGCCTGCGCCCGCTCGGCACCAACGACGGGCCGCGCCTCGCCGCGCTCGCATCGCGCGCGGCCGGCTACGAACGCGGCGCGGTGACCGACGCGCTGCTCGAGGTCGCGAACGGCATCGCGCTCGATCGCGACGGCGAACTGCTCGGCTTCGCGCTGTTCCGCCGCTTCGGCCCGGGCCACGTGATCGGCCCGGTGATCGCGCCGGATGCGCTGCGCGCGCAGGCGCTGATCAGTCACTGGCTCGCGTTGAACGAAGGGATGTTCGTGCGGCTCGACCTGCCGAGCGACAGCGGGCTGTCCGACTGGCTGGACGGGCTCGGGCTGCCGCGCGTCGATACCGTCGTCGCGATGGCGCGCGGCACGACGCCCGCGCGCGACCCGGCGCTGCGCGCGTTCGCGATCGTGAGCCAGGCGCTCGGCTGAAAGGGACACACGATGAGCTTTCTCTACAAGGCCGACCCGGTGCGCGGTGCGCAATGGGCCGCACGCTTCGCGCAACAGGCGCCCGATCTGCCGTTCCGGATCTGGCCGGACCTCGGCGACGCCGCGGCCGTTCGCTATCTCGCCGCCTGGCAGCCGCCGGACGATCCGGTCGCGCTGTTGCCGAATCTCGAAGTCGTGTTCTCGGTCGGCGCCGGCATCGACCAGTTCGACCTGTCGCGCGTGCCGTCGCACATCCCCGTCGTGCGGATGATCGAGCCGGGCATCGTCGAAGGGATGGTCGAATACGTGACGCAGGCCGTGCTGACGATCCATCGCGACCTGTTCGACTATGCCGCGCAGCAGCGCGAGCAGGTGTGGCACGAGAAACCGGTGCGCGCGGCGGCATCGCGGCGCGTCGGCGTGCTCGGGCTCGGCACGCTCGGCCAGGCCGTGCTCGATACGCTGCGGCGCTTCGGTTTCCCGTGCGCCGGCTGGAGCCGCACGCCGCGCTCGCTCGACGGCATCGAGTGCTATGCGGGCGACGCCGCGCTCGACGCTTTCCTGGCGCGCACCGACATCCTGATCTGCCTGCTGCCGCTGACCGACAGCACGCGCGGGCTGCTCGGCGCACGCGTGTTCGATGCGCTGCCCGCCGGCGCGTCGCTCGTGCAGGTCGGGCGCGGCCCGCAGCTCGATGCAGCCGCGCTGCTCGCGGCGCTCACGAGCGGCCGCGTCGACAGCGCGATCCTCGACGTGACGGACCCCGAACCGTTGCCGGCCGGCCATCCGTTCTGGGCCCATCCGCGCATCCGCATCACGCCGCACATCGCGAGCGCGACACGGCCCGACACCGCGGTCGACGCGGTGCTCGCGAACCTCGCGCGCCATCGCGCCGGCCAGCCGATGATCGGCGTCGTCGATCGCGCGCGCGGCTACTGACGTCCTGGTCCGGCCGCACGGGACGCGCAGCAGAAAATGCCGAAGCGCCCCGTGCAAACGCCGCGCGCATACGTTTCGGGCCGCAAATTGAAGACGCATCCGGATTTCTCGCCCGTTAGCATGACCTCACCGCTGACACCTGACGAGAGTCCTGCCTGCCATGAACCAAGCCGCGCTGATCGAAGCTGATCGTCAACACCTGATCCACCCCGTCGTCAATTACCGTGCGCACGAAGCGCGCGGCGTCACCGTGCTCGAATCCGCGGACGGCGTGTTCCTGCGCGATGCCGCCGGCCATACGCTGCTCGACGCGTTCTCGGGTCTGTGGTGCGTGAACGTCGGCTACGGCCGCGACAGCATCGTGAAAGCCGCCGCCGACCAGATGGCCAAGCTGCCGTATGCAACCGGCTATTTCCATTTCGGCTCGCAGCCGGCGATCGAACTCGCCGAACGGCTCGCGGCGCTCGCGCCGCCGTCGCTGAACCGCGTGTACTTCACGCTCGGCGGCTCGGACGCGGTCGATTCCGCGATCCGTTTCATCACGCACTATTTCAACGCGACCGGCCGCCCGTCGAAAAAGCAGATGATCGCGCTGGAGCGCGGCTATCACGGTTCGTCGTCGATCGGTGCCGGCCTCACCGCGCTGCCGGCGTTCCATCGCCATTTCGACCTGCCGCGTGCCGATCAGCACCACATTCCGTCGCCGTACCCGTATCGCCATCCGCTCGGCGACGATCCGCAGGCGCTGATCGCCGCGTCGGTCGCCGCGCTCGAAGCGAAGGTCGCCGAACTCGGCGCGGACAACGTCGCCGCGTTCTTCTGCGAGCCCGTGCAGGGTTCCGGCGGCGTGATCGTGCCGCCGGCCGGCTGGCTGAAGGCGATGCGCGATGCGTGCCGGCGCCTCGGCATCCTGTTCGTCGCCGACGAGGTGATCACCGGCTTCGGCCGCACGGGCCCGCTGTTCGCCTGCGAGGCCGAACAGGTCGATCCTGACCTGATGACCGTCGCGAAGGGCCTGACCGCCGGCTATGCGCCGATGGGCGCGGTGCTGATGTCCGACGAGATCTACGAAGGGATCGCGGGCAGCCGCGCCGATTCGCCGGTGGTCGGCCACGGCCATACGTATTCCGCGCATCCGGTGAGCGCGGCGATCGGCCTCGAGGTGCTGAAGCTCTATCACGACGGCGGGCTGCTCGCGAACGGCCAGGCGATGGCGCCCCGCTTTGCCGCGGGCCTCGACGCGCTGCGCGCGCATCCGCTCGTCGGCGACGCGCGTTCGGTCGGCCTGCTCGGCGCGCTCGAACTGGTGGCCGACAAGGCGCACAAGACGCGCTTCGATGCGGCACTGAACGTGCCCGACAAGATCGCGGCGGCCGCCTATGCGAACGGCATCATCTTCCGCGCGTTCGGCGACGGCGTGCTCGGCTTCGCGCCGGCGCTGAGCTTCACCGCGGGCGAGTTCGACCTGCTGTTCGAGCGCGTGCGCAAGACGCTCGACGACGTGCTGGCCGATTCGGGCGTACAGCGCGCGCTCGATGTCGCGCACGCGCAGCCGGCCTGACGGGCCAAGGGAAAGCCGGGCTTGTAGCGGATATCTTTCGACTCTAAAGTAACCGGACATTCCATTTTTCCGACTCCCGACTCACGTGAACATGACGGACAGCAAGCTGGATCGCATCGACCTGCGCATCCTCTCCCAGTTGCAGAAGCGCGGCCGCATGACCAACGTCGAACTGGCCGATGCGGTCGGGCTGTCGCCCAGTCCCTGCCTGATCCGCGTGAAGCGGCTCGAGAAGGCCGGCTACATCGGCGGCTACGGCGCGCACATCCAGCTCGAGAAACTCGGCGACGTGCAGGTCGTGTTCACCGAAGTCACGCTGGCCGACCATCGACGCGAGGATTTCGACCGTTTCGTCGCGGCGATCCGCAACGTCGACGAGATCGTCGAATGCCACCTCGCGAGCGGCGGCTACGACTATCTGCTGAAGTTCATCACGCGCAGCGTGAGCCATTACCAGACGATCGTCGAAGGGCTGCTCGAGCAGAACATCGGCATCGAGAAGTATTTCAGTTACGTGATCATCAAATCGCCGTTCGTCAAACGGCACTACCCGCTCGAATCGCTGTTCGGCGAACGTCACTGACGCACCGCGCGCGGCCCCCGCGAATACGGCAGCGTCGCTGTCCGTACGGGACGGTCGCGCGCGTGCCGCGCCGCCGTCGCCGCCGAACCGCTTCATCCAAGGACCTGCCATGCCGCTTTCGCTGACCCGCACCGAACTCCTGCGCTCCGCCAACCTGATCGACGGCACGTGGCGCGACGCGCTCGACGGCAGCCGCTTCCCCGTGACCGATCCGGCACGGCTCGACACCGTTGCCCATGCACCCGACAGCGGCGCCGCCGATGCGCGCGCGGCGACCGATGCGGCGGTCCGCGCACTGCCCGCGTGGCGCGCGACGCCCGCTCGCGACCGCGCGGCGATCCTGCGAGCCTGGCACGCCGCGATCGTCGCGCATACCGACGATCTCGCGAAGCTGATGTCGCGCGAACAGGGCAAGCCGCTCGCGGAAGCGCGCGGCGAAGTCGCGTACGGCGCGTCCTACGTGCTGTGGTTCGCCGAGGAAGCGACGCGCACGTACGGCGACATCATTCCGCAGCAGCAGCGCGGCAAGCGGCTGAGTGCGGTGAAGGAGCCGATCGGCGTCGTCGCGGCGATCACGCCGTGGAACTTCCCGCTCGCGATGATCGCGCGCAAGATCGCGCCGGCGCTCGCGGCCGGCTGCACGGTCGTCGCGAAGCCCGCGGAGGACACGCCGCTCACCGCGCTCGCGCTCGCGTTCCTCGCGCAGGAAGCCGGCGTGCCGGCGGGCGTGCTGAACCTGATCACGGCGTCGCGCGAGCGCGGCATCGACGCGGCCGCCGACTGGCTCGCCGACAGCCGCGTGCGCAAGATCACGTTCACCGGCTCGACGGCCGTTGGCAAGCTGCTCGCGCGCGATTCGGCCGCGACGCTGAAGAAGCTGTCACTGGAGCTCGGCGGCAATGCGCCGTTCATCGTGTTCGACGATGCCGAGCTCGACGCCGCGGTCGACGGGCTGATGGCCGCGAAGTTCCGCAATGGCGGGCAGACATGCGTATCGCCGAACCGCATCTACGTGCAGGCCGGCGTGTACGACGCGTTCGCCGCGAAGCTCGCGGCGCGCGTCGCCGCGCTGAAGGTCGCGCCGGCGACCGACCCGGCCGCGCAGATCGGCCCGATGATCAACGCGCGCGCGGTGGACAAGATCGCGCGGCACGTCGGCGATGCCGTCGAGCGCGGCGCACGCGTGCTGACGGGCGGCAAGCGCCTCACCGAGCTGGGGCCGAACTTCTACGCGCCGACGGTGCTCGCCGACGCGAGCGCCGACATGCAGCTCACGTGCGAGGAAACGTTCGGCCCGGTGGCGGCGCTGTTCCGGTTCGACACCGAGGACGACGCCGTCGACGCCGCGAACGACACGCCGTTCGGCCTCGCCGCGTATTTCTACACGCAGGACGTGCGGCGCATCGCGCGTGTGTCGGCGCGGCTCGAAACGGGCATCGTCGGCATCAACGAAGGCGCGCTCGCGAGCGAGGCCGCGCCGTTCGGCGGCGTGAAGGAATCGGGCTACGGCCGCGAAGGCTCGCGCTACGGGCTCGACGACTACCTGTCGATCAAGTATCTGTGCCAGGGCGGGCTGGATTGACCGGGGCGACCGCGTGCCGTCCGCGAGGGCGGCCTCGCGCTGCCCGGCCCGAAAGCATGCGTTGACATAGGAACCGATCGGTTCTTATAATGCGATCCATTCCTGGACACCGCATCGTTTGCGAAACCGATCAATGGCCAATTCTGCCGGCGTGGGCCGCCCTCGCGAATTCGAACTTGAAGATGCCGCGCGCGACGCGATGGCTGTCTTCTGGGACCACGGATACGAAGGCGCGTCCCTGCCCGACCTGATTGCCGGCACGGGCTTGTCGCGCGGCAGCCTGTACAAGGCCTTCGGCGACAAGAAGGCGCTGCTGCTGGCGGCGCTCGACCTGTATATGGCCGACGGGCTCAAGGCAACCGCGGACATCCTGTCGCAACCCGGCACGGTGAAAACGGCCATTCGGGACTCGCTGCTGCGCTATGCGCGCCTGTCCGTCGGCGAGGCCGGCCGGCGCGGCTGTCTCGCGGTCGCGATGACCACTGAACTGGCCGCACGCGACCCGGATGTCGCGGAGCGTACCGGGCGCATGTTCCGCCGCTTGCAGCAGCTCTATGCCGGCGCGATCGTGCGCGGCCAGGCCAGCGGCGAGATCGCCGAGCAGGACGAGCAGGTGCTGGCGCGTTTGCTCGTCTGCCAGGTCGAGGGCATGCGCGTGCTGGGCAAGACCGGCGTGCCCGAGGCCGACATGCTCGCGCTGGTCGACCGCACGATGCGTGTTCTCGATTGAAATTTTTTTACCCACTTTGGAACCGATTGGTTCCGTATGGAGAGCCGTTCATGTCACGGAATGATCCCGTATCGCCCGACCCGCGCCGGTGGGCCATGTTTGCGGTGCTGCTCGTCGGCGCGTTTCTGCCACCGCTGGATTTCTTCATCGTCAATGTCGCGCTGCCGTCGATTCGCGCGGAGTTGGGCGCGTCGTCGTCCGCCGAGCAACTGGTGATTTCGTCGTATGCCGGCCTGTACGCAGTCACGCTGATCACCGGCGGGCGGCTGGGCGACCTGTACGGTCGCGGCCGCGTGTTTTTCCTCGGGTTGATCGGTTTTGCCATCGCCTCGACGCTGTGCGGCCTCGCAGGTTCGCCGGGGATGCTCATCGCCGGGCGAGCGTTGCAGGGTGTGACGGCCGCGATCATGGCGCCGCAGGCGCTCGCGTCGATCCAGGCGATCTTCCCGGAATCGGAAAAGCCGCTCGCGCTCAGCCTGTATGGCGCGGTCTTCGGCCTCGCCGCCGTCATCGGGCAAGCGCTGGGCGGGATCCTGATCTCGCTGAACCTGTTCAACCTCGGCTGGCGGACGATCTTCCTCGTCAACCTGCCGCTGGCGATGCTGGTCGTCGTGTTCGGCATTCCGCTGTTGAAGGAAACGCGTGCACAACATGCGCGCAAGCTCGACCTCGGCGGCACCGCGCTGTCGATGCTGACACTCGGCGCGTTGATCGTGCCGCTGATCGAAGGGCGCGAGGCGGGCTGGCCCGTGTGGGCCTGGGTATCGCTGATCGCGGCGCCGGCACTCGCGTGGGGCTTCTGGCGTTACGAGAGCCGGCTGGGCCGCCGCGGCGGCGCACCGCTGCTCGATCCGGCCGCGCTGCGCGCACCGGGGCTCGGCCGCGCGTTGCTGATCGCGCTGTTGCTGTACGCGATCGGCGCGTTCTTCCTGCTGTTTTCGGTGTATCTGCAGAATGCGTTGCACGTCGACGCGTTGAGCGCGGGCCTCGTGTTCCTGCCGTTCGGCGTGGGGTTTCTGCTCGGCCCGCTGTCGACGCCCTTGTGCACGCGTGCAATCGGCGCTTATGTGAATCCGCTCGGCATCGGCCTCGAGATCGTGGGGCTCGTCGGACTCGCCTGCCTGATCGACACGACGCCGATCGGGATGCCGCTCGCGTCCGCGCCGCTCGCCGCCGCGCTCTTCGTGATCGGGTTCGGACAAGGCCTCGCGCTGCCGACGCTGATGCGCATGGTGACGGGGCGCGTCGCACCCGCGGTGTCGGGGATGATCGCCGGTATCGCCAGCTCGACGCTGCAGGTCAGCACGTCGCTCAGCGTCGCGATCATCGGCGGGATTTTCTATACGGTTCTCGGCGCGCGCCAGGATCCGGCTGCCATTGCGCACGCGTTTATCGTCGCACTCCTGTCGATCTCGGTGTTCCTCGCCGTCGGCGCCGCGCTGGGCATCTCGCTGGCACGTGCACCGGCCGCGCCGTCGTCGGTGCGCTCCGCCGGCCAGCCGGCCTTCGGCCCGGCGCGCAAACGACCGTGATCGCCCGTATCGACATTCAACGTTGCATCCGTCCAACGCGGAGGTTTCTCATGGTTTTCGTCGTTTCCTATCGCCGCGCCGTGGGTGCGCGATTCGATGCCCGCTACTACGTCGAGCAGCACATTCCTCTGGTGGAAAAGGCGTGGAAACCGTACGGGCTCGAATACGTCGATGCGTTTTTCCCCGCACGGCAGGACAGCGAGGTGGCCGTCGTGGCCATGTGCCGCTTCGCGGATCGGGCAGCGCTCGACGCCGCGTTCGCGTCCGCGGAGACGGCGGACATCATGGCCGATATCGACGCGTTCACCGACATCACGCCCGATCGCTACATCACGGATGTGTTCTCGCGCGTTGAGTGAATGCCGCCGGTCGCGGGGGGCCGACGAACGACTGGCCTACCTGAATGGCGCAACGCGATTTTTCGATTCACGACGTACACGGCAGGACCGGCAAACCTTGAACCTCATGTCGGCCCGGTCGTGCGTCGATGCATCCACGGATGCGCATCGCGCGCCATGCGCCATGCTTCGTGCTTCGTGCTTCGTGCTTCGTGCTTCGTGCGTCGCGTCAGAGCAACCCCATCGCCGATGCCTTGAGCGTCGCTGCGGCGCGTGTCGAGCATTCGAGCTTGCGAAACGCCTTCTCGACATGGGTGCGCACCGTGCTCGGACTCATCGAGAGCGCCTGCGCGACCTGCTTGTTGCTCGCCCCTCGAGAGATGGCCCGCAGGACGTCGATTTCCCGTGGCGACAGGCGCGGGCCGTCGTGCGACGCGCGAGCGGCCATGCGCCGGGCCGCGGGCGCGCCACCCGTGACGAGCGCCGCGACCACGTCGCCGCATAGCCGGCCGCGCGCCGCTTCTTCCTGCAATTGGCCGGCGGCGGCCGCATCGTCGAGCGCCGCCCGCCACGGGCGGGCCGAGCGCAACGCGACCCACGCCAGGGATGCCGCGAGTACGCGCGCTTCCAGCGTCAGCGCCGCATCGCGCACGCCGCGAAAATATCCCGAACCGTCCTGCCGCTCGTACGCATACGACGCAAGCACCGCCGCTTCACCGAGCGCGCCGGTCTGCCTGCCGGCGCGCTCCGTCCAGTACGGCACGAGCCGCACTTTTTCCCATGCGCTTGCAGGCAGGCGCGTCGGCAGGTTCCACACGTCGTTCGGCACCGCGGCCCTGCCGATGCCATGAATCAGCCCGGCGCGGTAGACGCGTTCGCGCGCGGCCGCATCTGGTGACAGGCGCTCGTAACACGCGGCCGCCGTCACGGCGACCGAGCGCGAGAACCCGGTCATCCATGGCAGTTTCAGATCGATGACGTCCGCGATCAATTCGGCGCAGGTCGCGCCTTGCATATCGGGCGTGGCCAATGCGGCATCGAGACCGTCGGGCGACAGGTGATCGAGCGCCGCGAGCCAGCGCGCGGCGTCGTGCGCGGCCGCCTCGACGAGCACGCTCGGATAGCGTGCGCCCGCGCGTTGCCCGATCCATTCGATGGCCTGCTCGATGCCGTACGTGCGGCTGAATACATCGAGATCGCCCGCGAGCGTGACGATCGATACGGCGGCCGGCACCTGTTCCCGCGCGAGCCGCGCGGGCAGCCCGTTGCCGTCCCAGCTTTCGAAAATGTGCCGCAGCGCGGTTTCCGTGGCGTGGGAGAGGCCCAGTATTCGCGCGACTTCGCCCGACACTTCGCAATGGATTTGCGCGAGCGGGATCATCGCGGCGCCGACGCGGCCGACCGCTTCGGCGAGGCCGGGCCGGTTCTCGAGCATGGCGGCGCGGATCGCGACATCGTCGCCGAACGCCTGAGCGAAACCCGCGGCGTTCGCGGTACAGCCTGACCAGCGCAACAGCGCCACTTCGCGGGCCGTGTCGCACACCGACGCGTCGAATCCCGCCGCGTGCGCGAGCTGTGCCGCCAGCCAGCCGGTGCGCAGCGAATGATCGGTCGGCTGCCCCATGCTGAGATCGCCGATGAAGGCCAGCGCGCGGACGGCGTCGAATCTGCGCAACGGGGTGTGACGGGCTTCGGCGTCGGGCATCGGATGGGGTGCGGGCATTCACGAGAACGGGAAAACGATCATACGCGACGACGTCGCGCCGTGCATGCGCGTGCGGATCGGCTGCGCGCCGCACGCGGCCCGAGGCGATGTCGGCTGCTACCCGTGCGCGTGACGGGCGCGCCTTCGCCATCGGACATCCGACCGATGGCGGGCGGCCGTCACGATGGCGATACTCGGTGCACTGGAGATCCGGTCGGCACGACCTCCGCACGGCGGACACGCTGCACGCCGGCCGGAACGACGATCCGATTTACGAAGGAATGCAAATGGCTGACCACTTCCCCGAATTCCGTGCCCCCGCCGACGCACAATGGCTGAAACGGTACTACTTTTCCCGGGCGATATTCTCGCTGCTCTGGGTCGCGCTGGCATTTTCCGTCGGCCGGCAGAGCGCGGCCGGCGCGGCGATCCTGCTGATCGTTTATCCGGCGTGGGATGCGCTCGCCAATTTCGCCGACCTCACCCGCAGCGGCGGAGCGGCGACGAACCGCACCCAGGCGGTCAACGTCGCGATCAGCGCGGCCACGACGCTGGCGGTTTTTCCTGCGTTGAATGCCGGCATGCAGGCGGTGCTCACGGTGTTCGGCATCTGGGCGATTCTTTCCGGCTTGCTGCAGCTCGGCACGTCGCTGCGCCGCTGGAAACAGGTCGGCGCGCAGTGGGCGATGATCCTGAGCGGCGCGCAATCCGCGCTCGCCGGCGTGCTGTTCATCGCGCAAAGTCACGCGTCCATGCCGCCCGCCATCGTGAAGATCGCGGGCTACGCGGCGGTAGGCGCCGCCTATTTCCTGATATCGGCACTGTGGCTGCAGTTGCGGCGGGGGCGACGCAGCGCGTCGTGAGCCGTCGATCGAGATGAAGATGCACGCCACGGGGCGCCGTCGCCGTCACCGTGGCTGCAGTTATGGTCGACTTCCGTCGGCAACACGCCCGTTGGCTGCCCGCGGCATTTCTAAACGATGACGGTCACACGGGGCCAGCGGTCCTCGTATCTTTTCTGCTGGATTCGCTGAAGATAGGTATCAATGCTGACACGCGCCGGATTGCGTCGTACCACCATGGAAAAAAGGTCGTCGAGCCCGTATGGTGCGCAGACATCAATTGTCCCGTCACTCAGCAAAGTTAGTCCTACCGTCGTCGCGTACTCCGGCCACGACGCAACGGCTTGAGCCAGTGAACTGAAGGGGGGCACCGGATGCCCAAAGGTGCTCTCGAACCAGAGATGAACAGCGGCCTGATTTGTGACCTCCCACGGAATTTCGGGACATTGCGCCGTGAGGCTGCGCTGGATTTCGGCATCGCGAATCGACGACAAATCGGACGGGTCGAAGTAGGCCAAATCGACGTCGGCCAGGCGTGTCGGTATCACATATCCGTGAAGCGAGTCCCAGACCAAATTACGAATGGCCCCTGCACCAATGCACCAGGATTTCAGGTCCATTGCACGTGCCGCCGACAGCGCAGACATACACCAAGCCGACTGTCGGGCCATTTCGATTAATCTTTCGTTGAGATTCATCGCGGATCTACGTGGCTAAACAAGCAGAACGGCTGAGATTGTCACCAGATCCGGGCGCCCCGGGCGGCCCTTTACTCTCTTGACGCGGCGTCAGGAGCCGTTCGAGCAGATCGGCGCTGTCCAGTTGCGCAATCCACCAGTTCAAAGCGTTCCCTACCTTGTCCTCGCGCCAAGCGAGGTAGCCATTCGTGAACTCGCGCACACCCACAATGCGACGCGCGACCAGCCTGCCTTCGTGTATCGGTTCTTTCGCGACGAGATCGGGCAGCATCCCGACAGCGATACCTTCGCACAGTGCTTGCAATTTAGCTGCGAGCGTCGGCACGATGATCAGAGGCTGTCCGTCACGGGTAGCCACAGATTGGGGTTGCAGTTCGCGAGAAGTGTCACTGATGACGACACCTCGATATCTTGCGATCGTTTCGCTCTCCAACGGCTCGGGCATGCGGGCGAGTGGATGGTCCGGTGCCACGACAAAAACGTGCCGGAGGGTTCCGATTGGCCGGGCCGCAATATTGGCGGCATGCGGCGGCTCGCCGAACGCCCCTATCGCGAGATCGGCACGCCGCGTAACGAGGGCATCCCACACGCCCCCAAGCACCTCGGTGGAAAGACTGAGCTGGGTATTCATCTCCAGGTCGTAGAAGCCATGGACATACGGCCATAAGGACTGGATCGGCAAGATTGCATCGACGCACAGTCGAAGCTCCGATTCCCAACTGTCTCGAGTACCTTTTGCTTTGACCTCCAAGCGTCGAGCCGCGTCTAAAAGTCGACGCCCATCTTCCACAACAGCACGACCCGCCTCCGTGAGTCTCGCCCGTCTGCCGCTGCGATCGAACAGCTCGACATCCATGTCGCTTTCCAGCTTTTGCACGAGGTAAGTGAGCGTCGACGGAACTCTATGCAACCACTCGGCCGCATCGGCGAATGTACCGGTCCGGTCAATTGCATCCAAAACTTCGAGAACTTCAAATGACAGCTTGGTCGCCATACAGCATCCTTAGATACTTCCATCCTTTACAGGCTTCACCGCGTCGGCCGAGCGGCTTTGCCGCAGCAACGCTTCCATACGGTTGCCCAACCTTTCGGGACTCGCTCGGATGCTGATCACATGGACAAAGGCGATGTCGTCCCTGAACCGGATGCGTCTCCCGGATGCGCTCGTTGACGAAGCCTCCAGCCACTCGATGGTCATTGCGGCAAGAGTCTAAGGTACACGCTGCCGTTTGTCTGCTCGTGGCGTGACGCACAGTTAGCTAGGCGCATGATTCTGCTCGCGTCAATTTCGTTGTCGCCCCGTCAGTGCAACCACGGGCTGTTTATCGGTAGCGGCGAGCGGCGACCGAGTCGCAGCCGCATGCCTACCGACTACCCAACGCCTGAGCCAGCGCATCTCCCGCAGCCAGAATATGCGCGGACAGCGCCGCACACGCTGCGTCCACATCGCCGTCGCGTATCGCCCGGACGATGTTTCGGTGCTCGTCGTTCGAGCGATCCTGCCAGTCGAGTTGCTGCCACGTCGCGTACAAATGCCGCGAACTGGCCCGATGCATGTCGCCGATTGCGTCGATGAGCCGCGGCATCCCGCACCGCGCGGTCAATGCGCGATGAAACCTGAGATTCAGCGTGCCGAGCACGGCGATGCCACGCGCCGCCGACTCCTGATCGAGGATCGCATCGAGTTCCTCCAGCGCACGTGAGTCGAGAGCGGGAATCGCCTCGCGCAGCGCCAGCGCCTCGAAAGCAGCGCGCATCTTTGCCAATTCAAGCACGCCCGCCGGCTCGAGCGGCGCCGCCCGCACGCCCCTTCGCGGTTCCACCACGGCCAGCCCTTGCGCTTCCAGCCGTCTGAACGCCTCGCGTACCGGCACATGGCTCGCGCCGAATTCGGCGGCGATGTGGTCCTGGCGCAGCCACTCCCCCGGCGCGATGACGCCCGAGATGATCCGGTCCGCCAAGGCGGCAGCGATCCGATCGGCCAGCGAGCGATCTTCCTTGACTTCAAAGTTCATGCCGACCACCATGCATATATTATCTATTAAATTGTAACAAAACCGGAGGCTCGATGCGCCACCACCGTCCTGTGCGTCTGCAGCACATTGCCGGCATCGGGGTCGATCGCATGGGTTCGATCGCCGATCATGCCGACGTCGACCTGTTGCGGCTCGAAAATCTCGATACCGACATCCCGCCCACTGCGGAGGCGCTCGCCTTCACCCGGGAGGCCATCGAGCGAGACTCGGCCAACTCCTATTTGCCGTTCGTCGGTCAGGATCGGCTGCGCGCGAGCGCCGCCGCCCACGTGTCGGCGCTTTCGGGGCAGCGCTTCACGGCCGACCAGGTGGTGGTGTCGGCGGGCGGGCTCTCCGGCATTCTGAACACGCTGCTTGCCACCGTCGAGACCGGCGACGAAGTGATCGTCACCGATCCGACCTACGCGGGCCTGCTGAACCGCGTCCGCCTGGCGGGCGGCGTGCCGCGGCAAGTCCCGTTCGCCTTCACGCCGGGCGGCGAATGGAGGCTCGACCAGGCCGCGCTGCAGGCGGCAATCGGCCCGAAAACGCGGGCCATGCTGCTGATGTCGCCGTCGATGCCTTCGGGCGGTGTCTTCGATGCTTCGGACTGGCAACTGATCGCGAGCCTGTGTGTACGGAACGATCTGCTGCTGATCCTCGACAACGCGATGGAGCGGCTGCTGTTCGATGGACGCACGGTCATCCATCCCGCCGGCCTGCCCGGCATGGCCGAGCGCACGGTGACGGTCGGCGCGGCGTCGAAGGAGCTGCGCATGATTGGCTGGCGGGTCGGCTGGATCGTCGCGCCGGAATGGCTGATTCCCGATCTGGTGGCCGTGTCGCTCGCCAATGTCGTGGTACCGGTCGGCATTGCCCAGGAGGCTGCGGCGGTTGCGCTCGAACATTCCGCGTCCGATCTGCCCGGCTACGTGAGCGAACTCGAAAGGCGGCGTGACACGATCGCCGCCGAACTGTCCGGGCTCCCGTTCGGCATGCCGGCGGGCGGCTGGTCGATGCTGCTGCGTGTCTCCGACTTCGGCCTGACCGGATCGCAGATGTCGGAGCGGCTGCTGCGCCGCGGCGTATGTGCGACGGCGATGACCGGATGGGGCGTCGCACACGGCGAGCAGTACGTCCGTTTCGTGTTCTCGAACGAACCGGTCGAACGGTTGCGCACGCTCGGAAACAAGGTGCGTGTCGCACTGGAGGACGCATGACGGCCGCCTACGAGACAGCCGGGTCGTGCGCCAGGTGTCCGTGGCTCGAGGCATCCGGCATGCCGCGTGTGAGGGTCGAGCGAACTCACGCGAGATCCTGCTTTTGCCGAAAGCCCCGCTTGTGACGATCCACGTGCCGTGAGACATCCGACGCCGGGCAGCGCGATGCCCGGCCCCGGCCGAACGCCCTACCGCCCTGCCGGCGGCTGCAGGATGTCGCGCGGAATTGCCGCGATCAGCGCGCAGCTGATCAGCAGGCACGCGCCCAGTGCATAGGTGCCGTTGTTGATGTCGCCGGTCATCTGCTTGGCGATGCCGGTGATCATCGAGCCCGTGAACCCGGACAGGTTGCCCACCGAGTTGATCAGCGCAATGCCGGCCGCCGCCGCGGTGCCTGACAGGATCTGCCCCGGAAAGGTCCAGTAGATCGGCATCAGCGCGAGGATGCCGCACGTCGCGATGGTCAGGAATACGATCGACAGCGCGACGTTGTGCGCCAGCGCCGCGCTCGCAATCAGGCCGACCCCGCCGATCAGCGCGGGAATCGCCGCGTGCAGGCGGCGCTCGCCGGTCTTGCGCGAGTGCGACGCGTTCCACACCATCGCGAAGATGGCCGTCAGGTACGGAATGGCGGTCAGGACACCGATATGCAGCGGGCTCTGCACGCCCGACGCGCGAATGATCGACGGCAGCCAGAACGCCAGCCCGTAGAAGCCGGTATTGAAGGTAAGCAGGATGAAGGTGAGCAGCCAGACGCGCGGGCTGCGCAGCGCGGCGCCGATGCTGTGCGACTTGTGCGCGGCTTCGGTTTCGAGGTTGCGCGCCAGCCGCGCCTTTTCGTCCGCGGACAGCCACTTCGCCGACTGCGGGCCGTCGCCGAGGCAGGCCAGCACGATGAACGCCACCACGATCGACGGCAGCCCTTCGAGCAGCAGCATCCATTGCCAGCCGCTCATGCCCGACAAACCGTGCGTCTGCTCCATCAGCCAGCCGGAGACCACGCTGCCGAGCGTGAGGCTCAGCGGGATCGCCACCAGGAATCCCGACATGGCCACGCTCTGGCGACGCGCCGGGAACCAGTAGTTCAGGTACAGGATGACGCCCGGGAAAAAGCCGGCTTCACACAGGCCCAGCAGGAAGCGCAGCGTGTAGAACATGGTGGTCGTCTGCACGTGGAAGAACTGCGCGAGCGGCACGATGAACGCCATCGACGACGACACGATGCCCCACGTGATCATGATCCGCGCGATCCAGAAGCGCGCGCCGTAGCGGTGCAGCAACAGGTTGCTGGGCATCTCGAACAGGAAATAGCCCCAGAAGAAAATGCTGGCGCCGAGCGCATAGACGCCGTCGCTCAGGCTCAGGTCGTCGAGCATCTGCAGCTTCGCGAAGCCGACGTTCACGCGATCCAGGTAGGCTACGACGTAACAGAGCAGCAGCAACGGCAGGATGCGCCGCATCACCTTGCGATACAGGGCGTCGTCGGACGAATCGGCCGCGGCCGGGGCGGCAGCGGCCTGCGTAATGGATGGCATCGGTCTGTCTCCTGATTGTGTAGGTCTTCTTCGTACCGGCGGGTTCTTCGACACATCGATGTTACCGATAACATTCCGTGGCAAAAAAAACGCCGACGAGGCAGCGGGAGCAATCGGCACACTGATACCGGTAACGAATCGGAAGGTAGCACGCGTCAACAGGCGCGTACAGTGCCGTCGAACACGTGGTTTCCCTAGTACGCGCATCGCCGCGACGGGGCACCGCGGCACGCATGAACGCGGATGCGGCACCGGTATGATGTAGCCTTTCCAGCTTTCGTCCGCTCGCGATTCCGATGCCCAGTCCCACCGCCGTCCGGCCTGCCGGGCCGCCCCGCATGTCCGACGTAGCACGCCTCGCCGGCGTATCGAAGATGACGGTGTCGCGCGTGCTCGCCGGCCACAGCGTGGCCGCCGAGACGCGCGCGCGGGTCTGCGCGGCGATCGACCAGCTCGGCTACGTGGCGGACGCGGCGGCCGGCGCGCTGTCGTCCGGGCGATCGGAATTCGTCGCGGTGCTGGTGCCGTCGCTGTCGAGCTCCAACTTCTCCGACACCGTGCGCGGCCTGACCGATGCGCTCGAACCGCATGGCCTGCAACTGTTGCTCGGCGACACCGATTACGACCTGGAACGCGAGGAGCGCCTGGTCCGTTCGATGCTGCGTCACCAGCCGCGCTGCATCGCGCTGACCGGTGCGCAGCACACCGATGCGACACGCAAGGTGCTGGAACGCTCGGCTATTCCCGTGGTCGAGATGTGGGACCTGCCCACGCATCCGATCGACACCGCCGTCGGCTTCTCGAACGTGCGCGCCGCACGAGCGATGGTGCGGCACCTGGCCGAGCGCGGCTACCGGCGCATCGGTTTTCTGGGCGGCGCGAGCGAGCTGGATCGGCGCGGCCTCGACCGGCTCAAGGGATACCAGGCGGAGATCAAGGCGCTGAAGCTGGGTGAGCCGCGCATCGTGCGGCTCGGCGAATCGCCGATCACCATGAGCCACGGCGGGCCCGCGATGGCGGCCCTGCTCGCGCAGTGGCCGGACACCGATGCCGTGATGTGCGTCAGCGACATGTCGGCATTCGGCGCGATCATGGAATGCCACCGGCGCGGCCTGTCCGTGCCCGAGGACATCGCGGTGGCCGGCTTCGGGAATTTCGAAGTGGCGACGTGCTGCCACCCTGCCATCACGACCGTATCGGTCGACGCATACGGCATCGGCCTGCGCACCGGCGAGGCGCTGCTGGCGGCACTGCAGGCGCGCGACGGCGGCGAGCCGGTCGATTCGCAAAGCATCCGTATCGACTACACGATCGTCGCGCGGGAAAGCGCGTGACGGGCCGGCGACCGGGCCGGTCGCGCCCGGCGAGAACCGGCGTGCGCTCGAGGCGCTCGCGAACCACGCGATTGCGTACCGCCCCCCTGCCCTTACGCCGCCCCGCCATCGCATGAACGAAAGGCCGGGTTGACGGCCGATGCGCGTCGATACGGGCCGTTCGACTGGATGGAAACCGGAGCATCGCGCGCAGCGCTTGCTCCGTCCCCTGCGCCACCCGCACACAAAATTCCCTTCCGCCGCGCAAAAACCCCGTGCTAACATCCGCTCGATGTTACCGGTACCAATCCGGTACGCAATAATGAACGAGGCCCTTCGGAGACAGCCCGCCATGTCACAGCCCCCGCGCCGCCTGCGCAGCCAGGAATGGTTCGACGATCCCGCGCATGCGGACATGACCGCGCTCTATGTCGAGCGCTTCATGAACTACGGATTGACGCGCGAGGAGTTGCAGTCGGGCCGCCCCGTGATCGGCATTGCGCAGACGGGCAGCGACCTCGCGCCGTGCAACCGCCACCACATCGAACTGGCCGAGCGCACGAAGGCGGGCATCCGCGACGCGGGCGGCATTCCGATGGAATTCCCCGTGCATCCGCTGGCCGAGCAAAGCCGCCGGCCGACCGCCGCGCTCGACCGCAACCTGGCCTACCTCGGGCTGGTGGAAGTGCTGCACGGCTTCCCGCTGGACGGCGTGGTGCTGACCACCGGCTGCGACAAGACCACGCCCGCCTGCCTGATGGCGGCCGCAACCGTCGACCTGCCGGCGATCGTGCTGTCGGGCGGCCCGATGCTCGACGGCTGGCACGACGGCAAGCGCGTCGGCTCGGGCACCGTGATCTGGCATGCCCGCAACCTGCTGGCTGCCGGCGAGATCGACTACGAAGGCTTCATGCAGCTGACCACGGCTTCGTCGCCGTCGATCGGCCATTGCAACACCATGGGCACCGCGCTGTCGATGAACAGCCTGGCCGAGGCGCTGGGCATGTCGCTGCCAGGGTGTGCGAGCATTCCCGCCGCCTATCGCGAGCGCGGCCAGATGGCGTACGCCACCGGCAAGCGCGCGGTCGAGCTCGTTCGGGAAGACCTGCGGCCGTCGACGATCATGACGCGCGCGGCGTTCGAGAATGCGATCGTCGTCGCGTCCGCGCTCGGCGCGTCGACCAACTGCCCGCCGCACCTGATCGCGATCGCGCGCCACATGGGCGTCGAACTGAGCCTGGACGACTGGCAGCGCCTCGGTGAATCCGTGCCGCTGCTCGTGAATTGCATGCCGGCAGGCGAATACCTCGGCGAGAGCTTCCACCGCGCCGGCGGTGTGCCTGCGGTGCTGCGCCAGCTCGATGCGGCCGGCCTGCTGCGGCGCGACTGCGCGACCGTGTCCGGCCGCGCGATCGGTGAGATCGCCGACACGGCGCAGGACGCCGACCGCGACGTGATCCATACGCCCGAAGCACCGCTCAAGCATGGCGCGGGCTTCATGGTGCTGTCGGGCAACTTCTTCGACAGCGCGATCATGAAGATGTCGGTGGTCGGTGAAGCGTTCCGCCGGACCTATCTGGCCGAGCCGGGTGCGGAGAACACGTTCGAGGCCCGCGCGATCGTGTTCGAAGGCCCCGAGGACTACCACGCGCGCATCAACGACCCCGCGCTGAACATCGACGAGCGCTGCATCCTCGTGATTCGCGGCTGCGGCACGGTCGGCTATCCGGGCAGCGCGGAAGTCGTCAACATGGCGCCGCCGGCCGAACTCGTGAAACGCGGCGTGAGCTCGCTGCCCTGCCTGGGCGACGGACGCCAGAGCGGTACGTCGGCCAGCCCGTCGATCCTGAACGTGTCGCCCGAGGCGGCGGTCGGCGGCGGCCTCGCGCTGCTGCGCACGAACGACCGCATTCGCGTGGACCTGAATCGCCGCAGCGTCGACGTGCTCGTGGACGAGGATGAACTCGCGCGCCGTCGCGAGACGGCGAGCTGCACGGTGCCGCAGGCGCAAACGCCATGGCAGGCACTCTATCGCCAGTTCGTCGGCCAGCTGTCCACCGGCGGCTGCCTCGAACCGGCCACGCTGTACCTGAAAGTGATCGAACAACGCGGCAACCCGCGCCATTCGCACTGACCCTCCCCGCCCACGACCCTTGCCGAGCTGACCATGCGTACTCTTTCCGTTTCCGACTGCCTGCCGCACGACCTGGCGCAAGCGCTGCTGATCGGCCGTGTGTGGCGGCACGACGGCGCCCATGCGGGCCCGAGCGTCGTTGCCGTGCGCGACGGCGAGGTGATCGACATCACGCGCACCGTACCGACCACCGCGGACCTGTTCGACCGCCCCGACGCCGCCGCCCTCGCGCGCACGACGCCCGGCGAATCGCTCGGCCGCGTCGAGCCGCTGCTGCAGGCGGCGCTGGATGGCGCGCCCGGGGCCACGCACCTGCTCGCACCGTGCGACGTGCAGGCCATCAAGGCCTGCGGCGTGACCTTCGCCGTCAGCCTGATCGAGCGCGTGATCGAGGAACAGGCCGGCGGCGACCCCGTGAAAGCGGCGGACGTGCGCGCGACCATCGCGGCCACCATCGGCACCGATCTGTCGAAGATCGTGCCGGGCTCGGACGCCGCGCTGCGGCTGAAGGCGGAACTCGAGCGCCGCGGCGCGTGGTCGCAATACATGGAAGTCGGCATCGGCCCCGATGCCGAGGTGTTCTCGAAGGCGCAGCCGATGTCGGCGGTGGGCTTCGGCGCGGACGTGGGGCTGCTGCCGGTATCGGTCTGGAACAACCCCGAACCGGAGATCGTGCTCGCGGTTGCCAGCGACGGCCGGCCGGTGGGCGCGACGCTCGGCAACGACGTAAACCTGCGCGACATCGAAGGCCGCTCGGCGCTGCTGCTCGGCAAATGCAAGGACAACAACGGCTCGTGCGCAATCGGCCCGTTCGTGCGGCTGTTCGACGACGGCTTCACGCTGGACGATGTCCGGCAGGCCAGCGTGTCGCTGCGCGTCGAAGGCGCGGACGACGGCTTCGTCCTCGACGGCATCAGCCACATGCGCGAGATCAGCCGCGACCCGCTCGACCTCGTCGCGCAGACCTGCGGCGCACATCACCAGTATCCGGACGGCTTCATGCTGTTCCTCGGCACGATGTTTTCGCCGATCCAGGACCGCGACGCGCCCGGCGGCGGATTCACGCATCACCTGGGTGACCGCGTCACGATCTCCACGCCGGCGCTCGGCGCACTCGTCAACACCGTGCGGCTGTGCACCGAGATCGCGCCGTGGACCTTCGGCGTGCGCGCGCTGTATGCGAACCTGGCCGCACGCGGCCTGCTTGCACCGTAACGCCCGGGGCCGCGACGCCCCCATCGACATCGACGCGCGGCGGATCGACGGCCAGGCCGCACGCTCACGCACGCACGCGGTCGCGATCAAGGGTGGCGCGGATGCGTGCCGCGCCGATGCGGCCGCCCGGCGAAATCATGCAAAATACGCCCCATCTGAGATGCGGAGACGCGCCCGTGGGGATCAACTTCGACTTGAACGACTTGCAGGCGTTTCGCGCGGTCGTGGAAACGGGCAGCTTCCGAAAGGCCGCGGAATCGGTCAGCATTTCCCAGCCCGCGTTGAGCCGCCGGATCGACAAGCTCGAGGAAGCGCTCGGCGTGCGCCTGTTCGAGCGCACCACGCGTCGCGTCGCGCTCACCACGGTCGGCCGCGTGTTCGCGCAGAGCGCCGAACAGCTGCTCGACGATCTCGACGCGGCGCTGCTCGGCATTCGCGACGTGTCGTCGAGCCGCCTCGGCCATGTGACCATCGCGTGCGTGCCCTCGGTCGCCTACTACTTTCTGCCGGCCATCATCGCGCGCTATCATCGGCGCTTTCCGCGCATCCGGGTCAAGCTGCTGGACGCGAGCGCGAACGAGGTGCTGGGCGCCGTCATCAGCGGCGAGGCCGATTTCGGCGTGAGCTTCATGGGCAGCCAGGAAGCCGAGATCGAGTTCAAGATGCTGCTCCAGGAGCGGTTCGTCGCCGCGTGCCGCCGCGATCATCCGCTCGCGCGCAAGAAGCGCGTCACCTGGAACGAACTGTACGAGCACGATTACGTGTCGGTGGACAAGACTTCCGGGAACCGCCTGTTGCTCGACCAGGCGCTGGCCGCCGTGGCGCCGCGTGGGCCGAGCGTGTGCGAAGCGCGCCACGTGACGACCCTGCTCGGCTTGATCGAGGCGGGGCTCGGCGTCGCCGCGGTGCCCTCGATGGCTATGCCCGGGCACGACCACCCCATTCTCACGAGCGTGCCGCTCGTCGAGCCGGTCGTCAAACGGCGCGTAGGCATCGTCAAGCGGCGCGGACGGCCGCTCACGCCGGCCGCCGAAGCCTTTCACCGGATGATCGTCGACGCGAAGCGTGATGGCATCGCAAGCACCGATGCCTCGGCGTGACAACAACACAAGCGACACGAAGGAAGACCGTTCCGTGAGGTTGGCCAGGCTGCTCAAATCGCTTTACGTGCAGGTTCTGCTCGCGATGCTGCTCGGCGTGACCGTCGGTCACGTATGGCCGGCCGCAGGCGCGATGCTCAAACCCCTCAGCGACGCGTTCGTCGGCCTCGTGCGGATGACCATCGCGCCGATCGTCTTTTGCACGATCGTCTCGGGCATCACGTCACTGGCGAACGGGAAAGCCATCGGCCGCACGATCGTTCGGGCGCTGGCGCTCTTCTATCTGCTGACCGCCGTCGCGCTCGCCGTCGGGCTCGTCATCGCGTTCGTGCTGCGCCCCGGCGCCGGCCTGCACATCGACGTTCACCATCTCGATGCGAGCATCCTCGCGCAGTACGCGAAGGACGCACAGCCGCGCGGGCTCGTGGCATTCGGGCTGAGCGTGATCCCCGAGACGATGCTCGGCGCGTTCCAGCAAGGCGAGGTGTTGCCGGTGCTGCTGCTGTCGCTGCTGTTCGGCTTCTCGCTGAATGCGCACCGGCGGGCCGGCCAGCCCGTGCTTGCGCTGATCGACGGGGTCGCCCAGGTGGTCTTTCGCGCGCTCGCGATGATCATGCGGCTCGCCCCGCTCGGTGCGTTCGGCGCGATGGCCTTCACGGTGGGTCGCTTCGGGATCGGTTCGGTCGGCTCGCTCGCGAAGCTGGTGGTGTCCTTCTATGCGGCCTGCGCGCTGTTCGTCGCGCTGGTGCTCGCGCCGCTCGCGCGCCTGCACGGCTTCGCGCTGTGGCGGCTGTTGCGCTACCTGCGCGAAGAGTTGCTCATCGTCCTCGCGACGTCGTCGTCGGAGCCCGTGCTGCCGCGCCTGATCGTCAAGCTGGAATCGCTCGGGTGCGACAAGGGCGTCGTGGGGCTCGTGCTGCCGGCGGGTTATTCGTTCAATCTGGACGGCACCGCGATCTATCTGACGCTCGCGGCCTTGTTCATCGCGCAGGCATGCGACGTGCCCCTTTCCGCGTCGCAGATCGCCGTGATGCTCGCCGTGATGCTGCTCACGTCGAAGGGCGCGGCCGGTGTTTCCGGCAGCGGGCTGGTGGCGCTGGTCGCCACGCTCGCCGTCATGCGCGACCTGCCCGTCGCCGGCGTGGCACTGCTGGTCGGCATCGATCGCTTCATGTCCGAGGCGCGTGCGCTGACGAGCGTGATCAGCAATGCGTGCGCGGTGATCTTCGTGTCGATGTGGGAACGCGCATGCGATCGCACGCGCCTTGTGCAGCGGCTCGCTGCCGGGGGGCCGGTCGCCCCGAACGGGGTCGATGCGGACCGTGCCGCCACGAAGGCCGGCGGCAAGGGTGACGGCGACGGGAAGGCGGTCTGACGCCAACCTTCCCGTCGATCAGGCTCAATGAGCGGAGACGGAATCCAGCCCGGTCGATTTCACGTCGGCCTGCACGTCGGGCGACGCAAGATAGTCGAGCAGCGCCTTCGCTTCCGCCGGATGCTGCGCGCCGACGGGGATGCCGGCCGCGAAGCGCGTGACCGACTGCAGCGATTCGGGGATCTTGCCGACGAAGGTCGCCCCCTTGACCGGCAGCAGCTCGCTCACCTGCTGGAAGCCGATCTCGTAGTCGCCGTTCGCGACGACCGATGCCACCGGAATCCGCGGAATCATCTTCGCCTTCGACTTCACCTCGTCCTCGATGCCGAGCTTCCTGAACAACTCGCGTTCGATATACACGCCGCTCGCGCTGTCCGAGTAGGCGATCGACTTCGCGTGCAGCAGCGCCTGCTTGAGACCTTCGGGGGAACCGACGTCGGGTTTTGCCGAGCCGTCGCGCACGACCGCGCCGATGCGCGAGTCGGCCAGTTCGACGCGCGATCCGGGGATGACCTTGCCCTGCTTGATCAGGTCGTCCAGCGCATAGCCGACCATGATGACTACGTCGGCGGGCTCGCCGCGCGCGAGCCGGTTCGGAATCGCCTCGGGCGACTTGCCCATCGACGGGCCGAGCGCGGTAGCGAGCGTGTTACCCGTCGTGGCGGCAAACCGGGGGCCCAGCAGCTTGTAGGCGGCGGTGAAGCCGCCCGAGCTCATCACGTGCAGTTCGGCGGCCTGCACGTTGGCGGCCACTGCCGTGGCCAGGACGAGCGCGGCCGCGCAAAATTTCGGGAGCAGGTTTCTCATGATCATGGTCGTGGTCGTGGTCGTGCGGATTCGTCTGTGTTGGCAAGCATTCCGGATGGACCGGGCATCAATGCGCCGGCGTCAGCGTCGCCGTGCGGCGACGATAGAGCGCGAACGTCGCAAGCAGCGCACACACCGCGGCAAAGCTCATCCAGTAGCCCGGTGCGGCCTTGTCGCCCGTCGCATGAATGAGCGCGGTCGAGATCGCGGGCGTGAAGCCGCCGAACACGGCCGTCGCGAGGCTGTACGCGAGCGAGAAGCCCGCGACGCGCACCTGCACCGGCATCACTTCCGTGAGCGCGACGACCATCGCACCGTTATAGATCCCGTACATGAACGAGAGCCACAGGAGGACGAGCAGCATGTTGACGAACGACGGCGCGTGAGCAAGCAACGACAGCGCCGGGTAGGCGGTCACGACGGTGAGCACCGTCATGCCGACCAGCAGCGGCCGGCGGCCGATCCGGTCGGACAGCGCGCCGCCGATCGGCAGCCACACGAAGTTCGACACGCCGACGCAGAGCGTCACGAGCAGGCTGTCGGCGGTGCTCAGGTGCAGCACCGTCTTGCCGAAGGTCGGCGCGTAGACCGTGATCAGATAGAAGCTCGTGGTGGTCATCGCGACCAGCATCATGCCGGCTACCACGACGCCCCAGTTCTGCACCAGCGTCCCGAACACTTCCTTCATGCCCGGGCGATGCTTGCGCGCCTTGAATTCCTGGGTTTCCTCGAGGTTACGGCGCAGCATGAAGATGAACGGCACGATCATGCAGCCGACGAAGAACGGCACGCGCCATCCCCATGCGGCGATGGCCGACGCGCTCAACCATTGATTGAGTGCAAAGCCCAGGCCCGCCGCGACGACGATCGCGACCTGCTGGCTGGCGGATTGCCAGCTCGTGAAAAAGCCCTTGCGGCCAGGCGTCGCCAGTTCGGCGAGATACACCGAGACGCCGCCCAGTTCCGCGCCGGCGGAGAAGCCCTGCAGCAGGCGCCCGAGCAGCACGAGCGCGGGCGCCAGCAGGCCGATCGTCGCATAGCCCGGCACGAACGCGATCAGGATGGTGCCGCTCGCCATGATGGACAGCGTGACGATCAGGCCCTTGCGGCGGCCGACGTCGTCGATGTACGCGCCCAGCACGATGGCGCCCAGCGGCCGCATCAGGAAGCCGGCGCCGAACACGGCGAAGGTCATCATCAGCGACGCGAACTCGCTTTGCGCGGGAAAGAAAACGTTGGCGATCTGCGTGGCGTAGAAGCCGAACAGGAAGAAGTCGAACTGCTCGAGAAAATTCCCGGCGGTGACGCGGAAAACCGCAGCGGCCTTCGAACGGGCGTTCGGAAGGCTGGACGAGGGGTGCATCGGGTGTCTCCTGAAAATCCGGAAATAGGCGGGAGGGGTGGATCGATTGTCGTTTTCCGGCATGTTCGCTCGTCGCCGGGCAAACGATAAGTGCAATTTTTGGAAGGATTGATGTCGATGGGTTATCAATCGACGTACCGGCGGCGCGTGTCGCCGCGCATCGTTTCGTTCCGCGTGCGGCGAACGCCCGATGCAGGGCTTGACAGGAACAGCCGGGCGGCCTCGCACACGTTTGCGCTCCCGTGTGCGATCGCTCGCGCCCACGGGCGCGCCCTGCAGGGCCTCGATTTTCTGTTAACCGTGCCGTTAACCCAGGTTTGACCCGCGCCGGCCCCACTGCCGCCGGCATCCCACACGAGCACGAGCATGGCCGCAACCACCTCGATCGAGAAAATCGCCGACTGGGCCGGACGCAA
This sequence comes from Burkholderia sp. Se-20373, assembly GCF_017104705.1. Lineage (NCBI taxonomy): Bacteria > Pseudomonadati > Pseudomonadota > Betaproteobacteria > Burkholderiales > Burkholderiaceae > Burkholderia > Burkholderia sp. Se-20373. Next base: position 49,474 of record NZ_JAAGPH010000022.1, read on the forward strand.
CCATCTTGTCGTCGGCGCATTGGGCACGTTGATGTCGCTGGCGGCGCTCGGGATCAGCGCGGCGACCCTGTGGATCGGGCGCAGCGAAGTGATCGACCACGCCCACGAGACGTCGCGCAACGTCGCCGCCGTGCTGGTGAGCCAGATCGCGCGCACCGTCGAAACGTCGAACAACGCGCTGGTCGCGCTCGCGTCCGATCTCGGCAAGCCCGCGGTGCGGCGCATGGATGCCGGGCTGCGGCATGACCTGCTGTTCGAGCGCACCGCCGCGCAATACGTGACCGGCATGGGCGTGACCGACCGGCACGGCCAGTTGATCGACGGCTGCTGCGGCACGACCCATCGTTGGGATTTCAGCGATCGCGACTACTTCAAGGTCCATCGCGATGCCGACAACGTCGGCCTCTACGTGTCCGAGGCCTATCGCGCGCGCTCGCGCGGCGGCAAGGAATCGATCGCGCTGTCGCGGCGCATCGACCGGCCGGACCATACGTTCAACGGCATCGCGGTGGTCGCCCTCGACATTGCCTATTTCGAGCAGCTCCTGTCCGGTCTCGATGTCGGGCCGAACGGGGTCAGCGCGATCCTGCGCGCGGACGGCACGATCCTCGCGAGAAATCCGTCGTTGAACGACAACCAGATGAACCACCTGCGCCGCTCGAAAGCCTTCGACCGGATGGTGCACAGCGAATCGGGCTTCTACCCCGCGCGTTCGACCATCGACGGCACCATGCGGCTGTATACGTACCAGCGTGTGCCGGGCACGCCGCTGATCGCCGTCGTCGCGCCGGCCGAGCGCGACGTGCTGGCGAGCATCACGCGCCTGTCGTGGACGGTCGGCGTATCCGCCACCGTGATCAGCGCACTCTTCTGCGCGGTGGTCTGGCTGCTCGCGTTTGCGCTGCGGGACAACCTGCGCAAGCAGACGCTGCTCATGGACCTCACCCGGACCGATCCGCTGACGGGCCTGTGCAACCGCCGCGCGCTCGATATCGCGCTGGGCGACGAATGGGAACGACTGCAGCGGGGCAGCAACGGCAGCTTGTCGATCCTGTTCATCGATGCCGACCACTTCAAGCAGTACAACGACCGGCACGGCCATGCGATGGGCGACACGGCACTGCGTTTTCTCGCCGAATGCATCCGCGCCCACACGCGACGGCGCGGCGATCTCGCCGCGCGCTACGGCGGCGAGGAGTTCGTCGCGGTGCTGCCGGATACGGACGAAAGCGGTGCCGCGCAGGTCGCGGAGGCGATTCGCCGCGAAGTCGAACGCAACCGGCTCGACGGGTTCGCGGAAACCGTGCCGGCCTTCACCGTCAGCATCGGCTGCGCGACCGGCCATCGCGCACGCCCCCCGTCCGTGCACGCGCTGTCGCATCAGGCGGACATGGCGCTTTACCGTGCGAAGCGCGAAGGCAGGAATCGCGTGTGTTGCGCGGAAATCGAGCAACACGTTCGCGTGGCTTGACCGGGCACGGGTCGGGTCTGCTTTTTTTCGGCGGCCGGCGACCCGCAAACGATTGCGTAATACGCCAGTCCTCAATTGTTCATGCACCGTTCCGATAATAAGGAAAACTACTCGATCTCAATGCACTGGACTTCTCACATGAATGATCAACGATTAACGGTTCGCACGAAGCTGACCCTGGCTTTCAGCCTCCTGACGTGCATGGTTCTGCTCGTCTCCATTCTCGGCGTCGTCTCGCTCGGCAATGCGAACGCGGCATTCGAAAATTACGTCAACGGCACCAACACCCGCGCAACCCTGGCGGACAAGGTCCGCGTCGCGGTCGACCGGCGCGCGATCGCCGCCCGCAACCAGGTGCTTGCGACCGCGCCACGCGACGCGGACCTCGAGAAGGAAGCGGCGCTGCAGGCCGACCGCGAGGTCGGCGCGCTGCTCGGCGAACTGACGAATGCGGTCCGCGAGGGGAGCGGCGCATCCGACAAGTCCCGCGAACTGGTCCGGCAAATCGGCGCGGTCGAAGCGCAGTACGGCCCCGTGGCGCGCGCCATCGTCGACGCGGCGGCGAACAACCGCCGGGATCAAGCCATCACGATGATCAACGAACAGTGTCGGCCGCTGCTGGCCAGGCTCGTCGCCGCCACCGACGCCTATGCGACGTACGCCCGCACGCGGGGCGCGCAACGCGTGACGGAATCGGCCGACCGCTATGCATCGCGACGACTGATGCTGATCGTCATGTGTATCGCGGCGGCAGCCGCCGCCGCGATCCTGGGCGTCTTCATCACCCGCGGGCTGCTGCGCGCGCTCGGCACGGAGCCTGCCGCGCTCAGCGACATCGCGCGCCGTATCGCGGCCGGCGATCTTGGCATGGAATCGTCGACCGGTGCCGCGCCGGCCGGCAGCGTACTGGCTTCCATGCGCGACATGCAGGCGAACCTGACCCGCCTGATCTCGGAAGTCCGCATGGCATCCGGCAATGTCGCGACCGGCGCCGGCGAAATCGCGTCCGGCAACCAGGACCTCTCCTCCCGCACGGAACAGCAGGCCGCCTCGTTGCAGGAGACCGCATCGAGCATGGAGCAACTGACCTCCACCGTGCGCCTGAACGCCGACAATGCGCAGCAGGCGAGCGGGCTGGCCAACAACGCATCGGAAGTCGCCCAGCGCGGCAGCACGGCAGTCGGCCTGATGGTCGACACGATGACGGACATCAGCGCCAGCTCCGCCAAGATCGCCGAGATCACCGCGATCATCGAAGGGATCGCCTTCCAGACCAACATCCTCGCGCTCAACGCGGCCGTGGAGGCCGCCCGCGCCGGCGAACAGGGCCGCGGCTTTGCCGTGGTGGCCAGCGAAGTCCGCAGTCTCGCGCAGCGCTCGTCGAGCGCCGCGAAGGAAATTCGCGAGCTGATCTCGGAATCGGTCCGGAAAATCCAGGACGGCTCGCAGATCGCGAACAACGCGGGCGAGACGATGACCCAGGTCACGCATGCGATTACGCGCGTAACCGACATCATGGGCGAGATCGCGGCCGCGTCGAACGAGCAGAGCCGCGGCATCGAGCAGGTCAATCTGGCCATGACGCAAATGGATGAAGTCACCCAGCAGAACGCGGCGCTCGTCGAACAGGCCGCCGCCGCATCGAAGTCGCTCGAGGAACAGGGCGGCCGGCTTGCCGAGGCGGTATCGCTGTTCCGGCTCGACACGCGGGCGGGCGGCGCATAGCCTCCCGCCGCGCGCGTGCCCTCGATGGACGCATCGAATCCGGCGCCCGACATGCTCAGCATTCGGAATTAACCAGATAGTGGGAATTCGCGCGCATTGAATCCGACGCGAAACAAATCCGTAACGGCCGCGTAACGATTCATCACCACAATTCGCCATCTTCGACCATCAGGATGGAGTCTTGCATGTTTGCGTCACGAAGCCGTTTCCCGCTGCACGTCGCAGCCTTGTCGAGTGCGATCGTGCTGGCTGCCTGCGGCGGCGGCGATGATGTCGCGTCGACCAGCACCCTGGCGGCGGCCGTTCCCGCGCCGCCCGCCGACCCCGGCTTCGTCGACAGCGCACCGCTCCCGAGCGTGCCCGCGTTCGTCGACACCATCGCGACCAACCAGCGTGGCGACGCACGCTATGCGACGCTGTCGACCAATGCCGCGGTGCGCGTGGTGAGCCGTTTCCTCGATCTCTGGCAACCGGCGACGATGCTGGTCGACGCGGGCGTGAGCGCGCCGGCAAATGGCGCGTTCCCGGCGATCTCGCCGTCGACCTGCTCCGGGCTGCCGAACAGCGGCGTGTCGTGCGGCACGATCCTGAACGATGCGGTGCTGTCGGCCAACGTGCAGTACGTGGTCAACGCAACGACCGCCCGCACGCCGCAGCAGGCCGATGCCGCGTACTACGACGACCGGCGCGGCAAGGGATACAGCGTGACCGACGGCATGGGCCCGCTCACCGCCGCGTGGCGCACCGCGGCCCAGCAGACGACCAGCATCACCAGCGTGCCCGCCGATGCGACGACCGTGCTGTACAACGACTCGGGCAACAACGTCGGCGTCGGCAGCAGCAGCGGCAACGCCAGCTTCGGGAAGGTCGTCGACCTGCTCAACGAGATGGGCAACAACGCGTCGACCGAACCGTCGAAGCGCTTCTTCAAATATGCGCGCCCGTACCGCTGGAGCACGAGCGTGGTGGTCGCGCCGACGCTCGTGCCGGCGGAAAGCGCGACGCCCGCGACCGACGGCGGCTTCATCAGCGGCCACACGGCCGAGGCCGTGCGCGATGCGACGACGATGGCGTGGCTCGTGCCCGAGCGCTTCCAGGAAATGGTCAGCCGCGGCCTCGAACTGGGCGAGAACCGGATCCTCGCCGGCATGCACTCGCCGCTCGACGTGATCGGCGGCCGCATGCTCGCGCTGGCCGTCAGCGCGGCGAACCTGACCGCGTACGCCAATGACGCGCAGGCCGCGTACACGCAAGCCCACCAGACGCTGCAACAACTGACGGGGACGAGCGCCACGACGTTCTCCGCCTTTGCCCACTCCGGCACGACGACGACCGACCGGTTCGCCGACTACACGACGAACAAGGCCGCGTTCCTGCGCCGCATGACGTTCGGCTTCGGCGCGTTCGAATCGACGGACGCGCCGCCGGTCGTGCCGAAGGGCGCGGAGATCCTGCTGCAGACGCGCTTCCCGTACCTGAGCGCCGACCAGCGGCGCGTCGTGCTGAAGACGACCGAACTGCCGTCCGGCTATCCGGTCATGGACGATGCGGAAGGCTGGGGCCGCCTGAACCTGTTCGCGGCCGCCGACGGCTACGGCGCGTTCAACGGCAACGTGGTCGTGTCGATGGATGCGTCGCAGGGCGGGCTCAATGCGGCCGACCTGTGGCGCAACGACGTCGCGGGCGCCGGCAAGCTGACGCTGCAAGGCAGCGGCACGCTGACGCTGGCGGGCAACAACCGCTACACGGGCGGCACGCAGGTGAGCGGCGGCACGCTCGCGGCCGCGTCGGCGACGGCGTTCGGCAACGGCGACGTGTACGTCGGCTCGGGCGGCGGCGTGAAGATCGCGGCCAACGCACCGGTGACGATCGCGACCCGCTATACGCAGCTCGACAACACGACGCTCGAACTCGACATCGACGGCAACGGCGGCGGCCGCCTGCGCGTGGGCGGCCCGCTCACCGTCACGGGCGGCACGCTGCGCGTGAAATTCGTGAACGGCTACACGCCGAAGGCCGGCGACACCATCGCGCTGATCGACGGCGCGGCGGCCGCCGCGAAGTTCGCGACGGTGACGGTCGACGGGTTCAAGGCCACGCCGGTTTATACCGCGACGGGTGTGTCGGTCACGCTGTCGGCGGCGTAGCACGCAGCGGGCGTCGATCCTGGTAGCGAGGCCGCACGAGGGCGGCTTGGGCTTGGGCTTGGGCTTGGGCTTGGGCTTGGGCTTGGGTTCACGCGAAGCTGGCGGGCACCGCCGTGCCGGCTTCGCCCGACGGGCAAGACCGCGTACCGAAGCGTCGCTGCAACTCGATGATCGTGGGCAGGTTGAAATCGTGAACATCCGGCGTGGCGCCGCCCTGTCGCCGGTTCACCTCGACACAGAGTTGCAGCGCACGCGCCCGCGTCTCGGCGAGCAAGCGCAGCGCCTCGCCGAGCAGGCCCTTCTCCAGTTCCGACAGCTGATCGCCGCGGCCGGCTTCGCCGGTCGCCGGCTTGCGCATGATGGTTTCCATCGCAAGATCTCCTTCCCAGTCCGATTGCGCGGGGCGGCCATGGACCGCGTCGCGCGTCACATGATCGCGCCGCGCAGCCAGGGCACGAATTCGCGGTCGCCGATACCGTTCTCCTCGCTTCGCGACGGCCGCCCGGACGCGACGTCGAGCATCAGCCGGAACAGCCGCTCGCCCGCTTCGCCGACCGAGAGCGAACCGGCGACGATCCCACCGCTGTCGAAATCCATGTCCGATCGCATCCGCTCGAACAGGCCGGTCGTCGTTGCGATCTTGATCGTCGGCACCGGCTTCGAGCCGAACACCGAACCGCGGCCCGTCGTGAAGCACACGAGATTCGCGCCGCCGGCGATCTGCCCGGTGGCCGACACCGGGTCGTAACCCGGCGTATCCATGAACACGAGCCCGGCTTGCCGCACCGGCTCCGCATAATCGTAGACCGCGCGCAGCGGCGAGCGGCCGCCCTTCGACACCGCGCCGAGCGACTTCTCGAGAATCGTCGTGATGCCGCCGGCGAGGTTGCCGGGCGACGGGTTGTTGTTCATTTCGCCGCCGTTGTCGGCAACGTAGCGCGCCCACCACTGCAACCGGCCGAGCAAACGCCCGGCCACGTCGCGCGAGGCCGCCCGCGCGATCAGCAGGTGCTCGGCGCCATAGATCTCGGGCGTCTCGGACAGGATCGCGGTGCCGCCGTTGCGGACCAGCAGATCGACGGCCGCGCCGAGCGCCGGGTTCGCGGTGATGCCCGAGTAGCCGTCGGATCCGCCGCATTGCAGGCCGACCGTCAGCCGCGAGGCCGGCACGGCGCTGCGACGCGCGCCGTCGGCCGCCTCCACCAGTTCGCACACGATCGACACGCCTTTGGCCACGGTGTCGCGCACGCCGCCCTCGTCCTGGATCACCAGCGTGCGCACGGTGCCCGGCGCCGCCGCGTCGAGCCGTTGCGCGAGCGCGCCGACCTGGTTGACCTCGCAGCCGAGGCCGACGAGCAGCACGCCGGCGAAATTCGGGTTGCGCGCATAGCCGACGAGCGTGCGCCGCAGCAGTTCGATGCCGTCCCCGGTTGCCGACATGCCGCAGCCGCTCTGATGGGTGATCGCGACGACGCCGTCGACCTGGCCGAATGCATCGAGCGCGCCGTGCCGGTACGCATCGGCGATCGCATGACACACGCTCGCCGAACAGTTGACGCTGGCGATCACGCCGACGTAGTTGCGGGTCCCCACGCTGCCGTCGGGCCGCACGAAGCCGTCGAAGGTATCGCGGCGATCCGTCTCGACCTCATGCGCGTCGCCGACCGGCGCGCCGTCATGCGCATGCCGCTCGGGCATCCCGACGTTGTGCACGTGCACGTGCTCGCCCGCGGCGATGTCGCGCAGCGCGACGCCGATCGGCTGCCCGCATTTGACGATCGCGCTGCCGCGCGCGATCGGCGCGGTGGCGACCTTGTGGCCGGCCGGTATCGCGTCCGCCGGCCGCAGCGGTGCGCCGTGCACGTCGATCGGCACGTCCGGCGCCAGCGCGTCGAGTGCGACGGCGACGTTGTCGTTGCCGTGAAGGATCACGATTGCCGGTTGCTTCACGATGCCTCTCTCCCTGTCATTGCGATGCCGGCTGCCCGTTCATGGCGAGCGACGAGTTGCCGCAACCGCGGTTGTTCGGCCTGCAGCGCGAGCGAATCCGCGAGCGCGAGCAGCGGCGCGATCCGCCGCGCCACCTTCTCGCGATGGTTGACCGCGATATCGGCGAGGCGATGCGCGAGAAACGGATTGAGCAAGCGCTCGCGCACGCTGTCGACGTAGCGTTCGGCCGTTTCGCGCAAGCCCAGCGCCACGAATACCGGCGCGACTTCCTCGCGCCACACGGCTTCGAGCCCATCGCGCAGTCGCGCATCGTTCATCGCGTCCAGCACCGTTTCCGCTGCGTCGCGCCCGGCCGCGAGCCACTGCTCCGCGAGCCAGCTATGCCCGAGATTGAGGAAGAACAGCTTCAGGCGCTCGTGGCTGCGCAAATCGTCGGTGACGTCGATCTGCGCGTGCTCGCACGGCAGCGTCATGCCGGCACGCCGTTCGATCGCCCACAGCGCATACGGCTCCGCGATCGCGCCGACCGGATGCAGCGGCTCGGACACGATGCGGTCGACGAGCGAGTTGACCCAGGTGCAGCGGTTACCCAGATAGTCGGCGAACGCGTCGGGCAGCCGCCACTGGCGCGCGAGGCCCAGCACGATGTCGCGCAGCGTGTCGCCGTTGTTCGTCACCAGTTCGCACGGCAGGACGGAAATGCCGTCCTCGGGCCGCACCTGCCAGCGCGCATGCAGCAGCGCGAGCAGCTTCGCCGGAAAGCCGTGCGGTGCGTGCTCCGGGTGGGCCAGCAGGTTCGCGGCGTCGCGCGGATCGGCGCGATAGCCTGCGTCGCCGGTATTCGACACGATGACGCGCACCGTCTCGATCGCGGCGCCGCGTATGTCCCCCCAGTCGCGCTCGGCGTCCCACGCGCGCTGCACGGCGCGGCACTCGACGACCTCGTCGACCACGCCGCCGCGCTCGCGCCCGCGAATCCGCACCGGATAGCGGCCGGTGGCGCGCAACGCGTCGATGCGGGCGCGGCTGGCCGGATTGCCGGTCGTCTGCACGATGCCGATGCCGCCGATCGCCTCCTCCGCGTCCAGCGCCTCGGAGACGAACAGGTCGACGTGCGCGAGCAGGAAGCGGCTCGTGCCGAACTGCAGGATCGGCGGCGTCACCATGTCGTGCGCTCCGCGTGCCGGATTCGACGGATCAGCATTCGACGAGCGCCTTCACGACGGTCTGCCCGGCATCCAGCAAACGCGGCAGCGCGTCCGGCACCTCGTCGAGCCGCATCCGGTGCGTGTTCAGCGCGCGGTCGGGAATGCGCCCCGCGCGCATCGCGTCGAGCACCGTCGCGAAATCCTCGGCCGTCGCATTGCGGCTCGCGAGCAGCGTGGTTTCCCGCTTGTGGAATTCGGGATCCGAAAACGCGACATGCCCGCGCACGATCGAGATCAGCGTGTATTTGCCGCCGTGCGCGACGAATTCGAACCCGCGATTCATCGCATCGAGGTTGCCCGTCGCATCGAACACCGCATCGAAATACTCGCCGTTCGTCAACGACGCGAGATGCGCCGCATCCCCTTCCCCCACCTCCACCGCCGCATCGACCGCCAGATGCTGGCGGCAGAACGCCAGCCGGTCGGCCCGCGTGTCGAGGCACGTGACGTCGGCGCCGCGCAGCTTCGCGAAGATCATCGCGGCCATGCCGATCGGCCCGGCGCCGACGACCAGCGCGCGCTGCCCGGCACGGATGTCCGCGCGCCGCACCGCGTGCGCGCCGATCGCGAGGAATTCCAGCATCGCCGCCTGGTCGAGCGAAATGCCGTCGGCCTTGTGCACGAACTGCGCGGGCACGCTCAGGTATTCGGCGAGCGCGCCGTCGCGATGCACGCCGAGCACCTTGATGTTCACGCAGCAGTTCGTGTTGCCGTGACGGCAGGCGACGCAGTGTCCGCACGACAGATACGGCATCACGTACACCGCGTCGCCGGCGCCGAGCCCCGACTCCGGTTCCGCCTCGACGACGACCGCCGACAGCTCGTGGCCCATCACACGCGGATAGTCGAGGTACGGCTGGTTGCCGGTGAAGATGTGCAGGTCGGTGCCGCAGATGCCGACCCGTTGCACGCGCAACAGCACTTCGCCGCTGCCGCGCACGGGCAACTCGCGCTGCTGCACGCGCAGCACGCCGGGGGATTCGCAAATCACGCTGAGCATGTCGGTTTCCTTTCGTTCTGGGTCATTCGTCGTGGCCTGCGGTATCGATCCGGTAGAAGCGGCGTGCGTTGCCGCCGAAGAGGCCATCCAGCGCCGCGGCGCCGAGCATCTGCGCGCAATCGTCCTCGCACGCGGCCAGCCATTCGCCGTAGCCGCCGCACGCCGACGCCAGCCGCAGCACCGGCCAGTCGCTGCCCCACATCAAGCGCGTCGGGCCGAACAGCTCGGCCAGCGCCTGGACATACGGCCGCGTGCGCGCGCGCACCACATCCGGGCCGGCCGACGGCCCGGCCTCCGTCCAGAGGCCGGACAGCTTGCAATGCAGGTTCGGCAGGTGCGCGAGCCGGCGCATCGACGTTAGCCACGGCAGCAGCTCGCCGCGCTCGATGAACGGCTTCGCGCCGTGGTCGATCACGATCGGCAGATCCGGATGGCGTCGCGCGAAGGCGTGCAGCGCTTCGAGATGGCGCGGCATCACCAACGCATCGAAACGCAGCCCGTGCTCGAGCATCGCGGCGACCGCGCGATCCAGCCGCGGATCGTCGATCCACGCGTCGTCGGGCAGATCCTGCAACATCGGTCGCAAGCCGCGCGCCTTCGGCGCGGACGCAAACGCCGCGATCCGCGCGGGTGCGTTGTCGGCCTTCAGGTCGACCCAGCCGACCACGGCGCCGACGCTCGGCGTTTCAGCCGCGAGATCGAGCAAAAAGCGCGTGTCGGCTTCGCTCGGCAGCGACTGCACGAGGACGGTGGTGTCGATACGCGCGGCGTCGAGCAGCGGCGCCAGATCGGCGGGGCCGAAATCCCGGTGAATCGCAGCGAGTTCGGCCGGCGGCCAGCAGCCGGCCCGCGCGCCGATGCGCCAGTAATGCTGATGAGCGTCGATGCGCGTGGTCATGCGTGTGCTCCCGGCACCGGCGCGTGCGCGTCGATCAGCCCTTCGTCGCGCAGCGCCTGCCACAGCTCGGCCGGCGCGGGGCGCTCGAACCAGGCGATGTTCTGCCTCAGCTGAGCCACGCTGCGCGCGCCGACCACGCACGACACGACGGCCGGATGACCGAACGGAAACTGCAACGCCGCGGCGGGAAGCGGCACGTCGAAGCGGTTGCACAGCGCGCCGAGCCGCGTCGCCTTGTCGATCACGTCGGCGCTCGCGTCCGCATAGTTGAACTTGCCGTTGCCGGCGAGCAGGCCGGAATTGAACACGCCGCCGATCACGATCGCCGTCCCGTCGCGGGCGCACGCGTCGAGCAGCGGCTCGAGCGCCGTCTGTTCGAGCAGCGTATAGCGGCCGGCCAGCAGCACCGCATCGAGCGCCGCTTCGTTCAGCGCATCGGCCGCGACTTCCCATTCGTTCACGCCGAGACCGAACGCGCCGATCTCGCCGGCCGAACGCAGCGCGTCGAGCGCGCGAAACCCGCCGCCGCGCGTCAGCTGCTCCCAGTAGTGCGCGTGACGCTCGCCGTGCGTCATCGCGCCGATGTCGTGCACGTACAGCATGTCGATCCGCGCGAGCCCGAGCCGTTGCCGGCTGTCGTCGTGCGAGCGCATGATCCCGTCGTAGCTGTAGTCGTAGACGGGCCGGAACGGCAGCGGCTCGGCCCAGCCGTCGTCGCCCGGCCGCACGCTCGCGTCGGCCCGCATCAGCCGCCCGACCTTCGTGCTGAGCGTGAAGGCGCGGCGCTCGCGCTGTCCGAGCCCCGCCCCCACGCGCCGCTCGGACAGCGTGTAGCCGTAATACGGCGCGGTGTCGAAATAGCGCAGGCCGGCCGCCCACGCGGCGTCGACGAGCGCGGCGGCATCGGCGGCCGACATCGGCCGATAAAGGCCGCCGAGTTGCGAGCAGCCGAGGCCGAGTGCGGAGACCGTCAGCCCGCTGCGCGGCAAGGTGCGCGTATCGTGTGCGTTCATGAGGCGTGACTGGATGCGGGAAAGGGATCAGTACAGGACATTCTTCGCCGCCTGCGAATCGAGGTTCTGCTTGTCGACCATCACGACGCCGGTGTCGATCAGCTTCGGCGCGGACTTGCGCTCGATCACGTCGAGCGCCGTGCGCACGCCCTGGTTCCCCATCTGCCACGAGCCCTGCACGGCGATCGCCTGCACGGTGCCGTCGCGCACGAAGCCCTGCAGGTCCTCGTTGCCGTCGAACCCGATCGCCACCACCTTGCCCGCCTTGCCCGACTGCTTCAGCGCACGGCCCATCCCGACCGCGGTCGGCTCGTTCGCGCCGAAGATGCCCTTCAGGTCCGGGTTCGCCGACAGCACGTCGGTCGTCTGGTTCAGCGCGGTCGCCATTTGCGATTGCGAGTAGTACGGGCCGACGACCTGCAGCTTCGAATGGCTCTCGATGTACTTGCGGAACCCGCCGACGCGGCTGACCTCGGACCCCGCGCCCGGCACGTACGACATGATCGCGATCTTGCCCGACTGCCCGACGCGGTCGATCAGCGCCTTCGCGCACAGCGCGCCCGCCTTCTCGTTGTCGGTCGACAGGAACGCTTGGTAGTACGGCTTGCCGGCATCCGCGATCGCCGAATCGATCAGCACGACGGGAATGTGCGCTTCCCACGCCTTCTTGATCGCCGGCACCAGCGCGTCGGGATCGGACGGCGCGAGCACGATGCCCGCCACGTGACGCGTGACCGCGTTGTCGACCATGTTGACCTGCCCGCTGATGTCGGACTCGGCCGCCGGGCCCTGGAACGTCATCGTGTAGCCCTTGGCGCCGTCGAGCGCCGCCTTCGCGCCTTTCTGCACGTTCTGCCAGTAGTTCGAGTTGACCGTCTTGACGATCACCGCGATCTCGCCGCCCGCCGCATAAGCGCCGCCGCTGCATACCGCGAACACGCACGCCGATGCCGCCAGCAGGATGGATTTGTTCATGTCTCGCTCCGCTTCTCGTTGGTAGGGACTGCTTGCTGCCGGTCAGGGCCGGCGATTGCGCAACTGGTCGATCCACACCGTGCCGAGGATCACGACGCCGATGATGATCTGCTGGATGAAGCTCGACACGCCGTTCATGTTCAGGCCGTTGCGCAGCACGCCGATCACGAACGCGCCGATCGCCGTGCCGGAAATCGTCCCGACGCCGCCCATCAGCGACGTGCCGCCGATGACCGAGCTGGCGATCGCGTCGAGCTCGTACATCACGCCTTCGTTCGGCTGCCCGGTGACGAGCCGCGACATCAGCACGCAGCCGGTCACGCCGGCGAGCGCGCCCGAGAGCACGTAGGTGAACAGCTTCACGCCCTGCACGTTCACGCCCGACAGCCGGGCCGCTTCCGCGTTCGACCCGACCGCGTAGATGTGGCGGCCCAGTGACGTTCTCGACAGCAGCACGGACACCACGACGAACAGCACGACCATGATCACGACCGGATACGGAATGCCGGGAAAGGTCGTGTCGGGGAACCCGTCCGCGCCGATGCGCGAGATCCGCAGCAGCGCGCCGTTGCCGAGCGCGCCGAACGCGTCGCCGAGATCCGATACCGGCCGCGCGCCGGTGATCTGCAGCGCGATGCCGCGCGCGACGAGCATCATGCCGAGCGTCGCGATGAACGGCGGCAGGCCCATGCGCGTCACGCAGATGCCGTTGACGAGCCCGCACAGCGCGCCGACCAGGATGCCGGCCGCCATCGCGGCGGGCACCGGCACGCCGGCCTTGACCAGCAGCGCGGCGCAGACGCCGGCCAGCGCGAGCACCGAGCCGACCGACAGGTCGATGCCGCCCGTGATGATCACGCAGGTCGCGGCCACGCCCAGGTAGGCGATCGACGTGACCTGCAGGCCGACCGTCATCAGGTTGTCGACCGAGAAGAACGCCGCGCTCGTTATCGAGAACGCGAACACGAGCACGACGAGGCTGCCCAGCGCCGCGAACTTCTGGATCAGGTCGCGCCGCCGCTGTCGCGCCGCCCGTTCGTCGGCCTGGCTTCGATCGGATGTCATTTCAAGCATGGGAACGCCCCGACGCGTAGTGCATGATCTCCTCCTGACTGGTGTGTGGGGTGTCGAGCAATGCGGTCAATCGACCTTCGTGAAAAACGGCGATCCGGTCGGTCATGCCGAGCAGTTCGGGCAATTCCGAACTGATCAGCACCACGCCGACGCCGTCGGCGGCGAGCCGGTCCATCAGCCCGTAGATCGCGAATTTCGCGCCGACGTCGATGCCGCGCGTCGGCTCGTCGAAGAACAGGATCTTCGAGCCGCGGTACAGCCATTTGCCGATGACGACCTTCTGCTGGTTGCCGCCGGACAGGTTGCGCACGCGCTGGTGCACGGACGGCGTGCGAATCGCGAGGTCCTGCACGTAGCGGCGCGCGACGGCGAGTTCGTCGTCGAAGCGCAGGAATCCGAAGCGTGACGCGATGCCGCGCACGTTCGCGAGCGTGAGGTTCGCCGCGACGGGCATCGGCAGCGCGAGCCCTTCCTTCTTGCGGTCCTCCGACAGATACGCGATGCCGTGCCGGATCGCCTCGCGCGGCGAGCGGATCGTCACGGGCCGGCCGTGCAGCGCGATCGTGCCGCCGTCGACGCGATCGGCGCCGAAGATCGCGCGGGCGATCTCGGTGCGCCCGGCGCCCATCAAGCCCGCGAAACCGAGGATCTCGCCGCGCCGCAGCGCGAACGACACCGGCCCGAACACGCCGTCGCGGCGCAGGTCGCGCACGTCGAGCAGCACCTCGTCGGTCGGCACCGATTGCCGCGACGGATAGGCGTCGTCGAGCGTGCGTCCGACCATGCGCGCGACGATGTCGTCAAGGCTCACGTCGGCGAACGCGTCCGTCGAGATGTGGCGCCCGTCGCGCAGCACCGTCACGCGATCGACGATCTGCGCCATTTCGTCGAGCCGGTGCGAGATATACAGAATCGCCACGCCGTCGGCGCGCAGCTCCTCGATGATGCGAAAGAGCTGCACCGTTTCCGCTTCCGTCAGCGACGACGTGGGCTCGTCCATGATCAGCACGCGCGCGTCGTGCGACAGCGCCTTCGCGATCTCGACCATCTGCTGCTGCGCGATCGACAGCACGCCGACCTTCGTCGTCGGGGCCACGTTCAGCCCGATGCGCGCGATGCAGCGCGCCGCATCCGCGTTCATGCGCTTCGTATCGACGAACGGGCCGCGCCGCGGCTCGCGCGCGAGGAACAGGTTCTCCGCCACGCTCAGGTGCGGGACGAGATTGAGTTCCTGGTGAATGATCGAGATGCCCGCCGCCTGCGCTTCGGAAGCCGAACGAAATTGCACCGGCGCGCCGCGATAGTGAACGACGCCCTCGTCGGGCAGGTACTGGCCGCTGATGATCTTCATCAGCGTGGATTTGCCCGCGCCGTTTTCGCCGCAGACCGCGTGCACCTCGCCGCAGCGCAGGTCGAGGCGAATCCCGTCGAGCGCGAGGACGCCCGGGAAACGCTTGCGTATCCCTTCCAGGCGCAGGATCTCCCGGTCCGCTGCGTCGTGCGCGGCCTGACCGGGCAGATTGCGAGGCATTGCCATTGCGTCTCCTTGGGGTGGATCGACCTCGGCACTATCCGGTCAGTCCAATTCGGATGAATTACAGCAACCAAACCTGTTTTGGTCAAGCCAATTTAACTATTTCAATCTGATCTTACCAACAGTGAAAACCCGGACATCGGGATGAACGCGCCGTCACACGGGGCGATGCGGCAGGCGTGATAGACTCCGCGACACGCGCTTGCGCCCCAAGCGCATTGATCCCACTCCATCGGATGAAATCGACAGAACCCAAGCGGCTTTACCAATCGGTCGCGGCCCAGATCGTCGCGTTGATTCGCCAGGGCGAATTCGCGATCGGCGAGCGGCTGCCGCCGGAGCGCGAGCTGGCGCTGACGCTCGGCGTCTCGCGCCCGTCGCTTCGCGAGGCGCTGATCGCGCTGGAAATCGGCGGCCAGATCGAGATCCGGATGGGCTCCGGCGTGTATGTCCGCGACACGGCGGCCGACGCCGTCGGCCCGATCGCCACGCTCGGCGACAGTCCGTCGGAATTGATGCAGGCGCGCGCGGCCATCGAAGGCAGCGTCGCCGCGCTGGCCGCCGCGCGGATGACGGCCGCGATGCTCGAGCGCCTGCGCCGCACGGTGCAGCGCATGAAGCGGCTCGCGGAGGCCGGCAAGTCACCCGTCGAAGCCGACCGGCAGTTCCACATGCTGATCGCGGAAGCCGCCGGCAACT
Organism: Burkholderia sp. Se-20373; assembly: GCF_017104705.1. Taxonomy (NCBI): domain Bacteria; kingdom Pseudomonadati; phylum Pseudomonadota; class Betaproteobacteria; order Burkholderiales; family Burkholderiaceae; genus Burkholderia; species Burkholderia sp. Se-20373. The sequence continues at coordinate 65,168 of NZ_JAAGPH010000022.1, forward strand.
CGGTGCTCACCCGGTTCGTCGGCGAGCTGTTCGACAGCCGCCACGACCCGATCGCGACCGCCATGCGCGGCCATGCGGAGAATCCGCAGACCTGGACCGCCGCGGTGCGCGAGCACGAGGACGTGCTGCTCGCGCTGCAGGGTGGCGACCCGATCGCGGCCCAGACGGCGATCCGCGCGCACCTTCGCGCGTCCGAAGCGCGGTGGATCGAGGGTGGGCTGAAAGCCGATCCGGATTGACCCACGCACATGCACCGGCACGCTCGTCGTCGCACCACGACGCAAGGCGCCACGGGATGAACGGTGCCGACCGCCATGAAATCCGCTGATGCGTGCTTCGAGCCCGCGCGGCAACCCGCGCGGGCGTGACGTCGCTCGACGTCGGCCTGCCTGATCGAACCACGCAAGACGCGACGACCCGGACAGTGCCGGTCGCCGCTTTCCGCTGGGCGAAGAACCGCCGCTCCCTGGCGTCGCGAAAAACGCGATTCCGCGCGTTCCGCGACCGCCGCCGCACCGCCCGTCGCCATGCACACACCCCATCTCAAAATTACGATTGCAAATGCCTCTCATTTGCATTAAATTGCCGCGCAAATGTACTGTTTGGAACACAGATGCCGGCGCAAGGCCGCCCGCCGTGCCCGAACGCGAACGACACAAAAAGGAAAAGGACGGGTATGAGCAGGAGGAACTGGGCAGCCGCACCGATGGCCATCGTCGTCGGCACGGCCGGCATGAGCGCCGCCGACGCGCAGGAGACGGCGCTGCCCGCCATCGAGGTGTCCGCGCAACGCGCGACGGCGCCGTTCCGCACGCGCGAATCGACGAGCGCGACGCGCAGCGAGGCGGACGTGATGGAGATTCCGTTCGCGGTCAGCAGCGTCGATACGAAGCTGATCCAGACGGTGGCCGCCACGCGCGGCGACGATCTGTACGACTGGGTCGCGGGCGTGTCGCGCCAGAACAACTTCGGCGGCCTGTGGGACAACTACGCGGTGCGCGGCTTCGCCGGCGACGGCAACACGTCCGGCACCGACTACCTGGTCAACGGCTTTTCGTGGAATCGCGGGATGAGCGTGCCGCGCGACACCGTCAACCTCGAGCGCATGGAAGTGCTCAAGGGGCCGGCGTCCGCGCTGTATGGCCGCGGCGATCCGGGCGGGATCATCAGCTATACGACGAAGCAGCCGCAGTTCGCACGCGCGAACACCGTCGGCGTGTCGGCCGGCAGCTACGGCGCACTGCGCCAGACGCTCGACTCGACCGGCCCCGTCACGAAAACGCTCGCGTACCGCTTCGTCGCGATGAACGAGAACAACGGCAGCTTTCGCGACACGGTGTCGAGCAAGCGCTACCTGTTCTCGCCGTCGTTCACGTGGGACATCGGCGCGAACACGACGCTCCACTATGAATTCGAAAGCGCGCGGCAGCGCGCGCCGCTCGATCGCGGCGTGCTGGCGGTCAACGGCCAGCTGGGCGTGATCCCCGCGTCGCGCTTCCTCGGCGAGCCGCGCGACGGCGACTACGACGTGCGCAACACGGGCCATCAGTTCACGCTCGAGCATCGCATCGATTCCAGCTGGTCGATCAATGCCGGCGTCGCGCAACGCAACACCGACCTGTCGGGGCGCTCGTCCGAGGCATTCGCGTTGCAGCCGGACGGCCGCACGCTGTGGCGCCGCTACCGGCAAGTTGCGTTTCACTCGAACGACCTGCAGGGCCGCGTCGAAACCACCGGCTCGTTCCGCACGGGCGCCATCGGTCATACGCTCGTGATGGGCGTCGATGCGTACCGCTTCAACTACGACCAGTTCGTCACGCGCTCCACGCCGAGCGCTGCGGCGCCGTATGCGATCGACATCTTCGATCCGGTCTACGGCCAGCCCGCGCCGACGCCGCGCACCGCGACCGACCTGCTCGAACGCGATAACGGACAAGGCATCTACGCGCAGGACACGCTCGCGTTCGGGCCGCACTGGAAGATCCTGGCCGGGCTGCGCTGGGATCGCTTCCACCAGTCGATCGACAACCGCCTGAAGGGCGTGACGACGAGCCAGCTGCAGACGGCGGTGAGCCCGCGTATCGGCGTCGTGTATGAAATGAGCCCGGCGTGGTCGTTCTATGCGAACACCGCGTATTCGTTCCGGCCGAACAACGGCGCGGACGTCGGCGGCAACGCGTTCGATCCCGAGAAAGGCCACGGCTACGAAGCCGGTGCGAAATGGGCGGGCGCGCGCTCGCTCACGACCGTTTCGGCGTTCTACGTGACCAAGCGCAACGTGCTGACCGCCGATCCGGCGAATGCCGGCTTCTCGCGCGCGGCCGGCGAAGTGCGCAGCCGCGGCGTCGAATTCGAATGGAGCGGCGACCTGGGCCACGGCTTGCGCGGCCTCGTCAACCTCGCGTACGTCGATGCCGAAGTCACGCGCGATACGGTGCTGACGCCCGGCGCGCGGCTCGTCGACATACCGCGGCTGAGCGGCAGCGCGCTGCTGATGTACGAGACGACCCTGCCGTTCGCGGACAAGGCCGGCGCCGGCGCCGGCGTGATCTATGTCGGCCGCCGCGCCGGCAATACGGCCAACACGCAGGACGGCTTCGCGCTACCCGCCTACGCGACCGTGCAGCTCAACGGCTACGTGCAGGTCGACAAGCATCTGCGCGCGTCGGTCGTACTGAACAACCTGTTCAACCGCACGACCTACGTCAGCTCGTACAACAGCCTGTGGGTCACGCCGGGCGCGCCGCGCAGCCTGTTCGCGTCGCTCGCGTACTCGTTCTAGCGCGGCCGGGGCGGCTGACGCGACGCGCATCGCGCGTCAGCCGCCGACCACGAACCGCGCGCCCAGTGCGAGCAGCAGCGCAGGCGGCATCACGCACGCGCCGACCGCGAGGAATGCGCGGAAACCGACCTGCAGCCCTTCGCGCCGGATCGCCGCCAGCCACAGAATCGTCGCGAGCGAACCGGTGATCGACAGGTTCGGGCCAAGATCCACGCCGATCAGAATCGCATCGACCACCGTCTGCGGGCTGTGCGCCGCGTGGATCGTCGAACTCGCGATCAGCCCGGCGGGCAGGTTGTTGACCGCGTTCGACACCAGCGCGACCGCGACGCCGGCCACGGCCGCCGCGACGTGCTCGCCGCTTTGCATCAGCAGGTGCAGCAGGCCCGCCAGCGCGCGCACCGCGCCGGTCTGGTCGAGCGTCTCGACGACGACGAACAGCCCCGCGACGAGCGGCAACACGCTCCATGAAATCGCGCGCACGATCGGCACGCACGCCGCGCGATCCCGCATCGCCACGCACGCGGCCGTGACGACGCCCGCCAGCGCGGTGGGCAACCCGAGCGGGCGATCGGCGACCGACACCGCCATCAGCGCGACGGCCGTTGCGGCGATGCCCGCCAGCGCGATGCGGCCGCCGCTGGTCAGCGGCTGCACCGGCAGCCCGGACTCGCAACGGCCAGACAGCGCACGCCGCTGCACGATCCGCAGCATCACGAACGTGCAGACGATCGACGCGACGGACGGCGCCGCGAAGTGCGCGAGCCAGACGCCGAGCGCCGGCATGTGTGCACCGTACAGCACCAGGTTCGCCGGATTCGAAATCGGCAACACGAAACTCGCGGCATTGGCGACGAGCGCGCAGCTGTACAGCAGCGGCATCGGGTCGGCCTTCGCGCGGCGCGCGGCGGCAAGCACCGCGGGCGTCAGCACGACGGCGGTCGCATCGTTCGACAGGAACACCGTGGTGACGACGCCGACCCCGTAGATCAACGCGAACAACCGCCGCGGCGAGCCCTGCGCGAGATTGACGACGTGCGTCGCGACCCAGTCGAACAGCCCCTCGCGACGAGCCGCCTCGGACAGCAGCATCATGCCCGCGAGGAAGAGGTACACGTCGCCGCCTTTCGCGACGGCGTCCAGCGCCTGGGCAGCCGGCAACAGGTTCAACACGACCAGCAGCAGCGCGCCGCTCACGGCCCAGATGGCCTCGGGCCAGCCGAACGGACGCGTGATCACGCCCGCGGTGGCGAGCGCGGAAATCAGCCAGGCAAGCGAAACAGGATTCATAGGCAAGTGGATCGAGGCATGGAAATCGACATCGCCTTCACGACGATGTCGCCGATAGGTCGGCGGGCTTGCCGCACACGCGGCCCAGCGAGCGCGCATGACCGAGCCACAGCGCGAGCGAGCCCGTCGACACGGCGCCCAGCACGACGAACGCGGCCGGATAGCCGAAGTGCTGCGCGAGCACGCCGCCCAGCACGGGACTGAGCGCCGCGCCGATGCCCTGCGCGGTCGCGACGGCGCCCTGCCCGGCATTCACGCGGCCGGAGCCATGCAGCAGGTGAACGACGAGCGCGGGCACGACCACGCTTTGCAGGCCGGCGCCGATGCCGTCGAGCACCTGCACCGGCCACACGCCCGCTTCGCTCAGCCACGCCGCGGCGACCAGCCCGCGCACCGGCAGCACGAGGTACGAGAACAGCAGCACCCGCCAGTAACCGTGCGCGCGAATCAGACGGGGCGCGAGCCACGCCGCCGCGATCATCACGCACTGCGCGATGACGATGGTCTGTGCGGTGAACGCGCTCGCGTTGCTGCGATGCGTGACGACGACGCCCATCCCGTAGAGCGGCAGCATCGCCGCGTTGCCGAGATGAAACAGCGCGAGCGATGCGCCGAGCAGCACCAGCGGCCGGTTGTCGGCGAGCGTGCGCAGGCCGCCGACGCGCGACGTCGGTGCGGACGCCGATGCCGACGCCGACGCATGCGGATGCGCAGCATCCGTTCCCGGTGCGGCACCGGCGGGATCGAGACCCCGTGCGGTCGCATGATCGATCGCGTGCCCGGGAATCGCCAGCGCGCTCACGATGGCGAGGACCGTGAACACGCCGACCATCGCGAACACCGCGTCGAATCCGACATGCCAGCCGAGCCACCCGGCGAGCGCCGCACCGGCGACGTTGCCGGCGTGGTTCGCCATCTGGTTGCGCCCGAACTGCCGGTCGAAACCTTGCCGACGCACGATGCCGAGCGTCACGCCCGCGGCGGCCGGCGCCAGCACCGCGCCACTGACCGCCGCCACGACCTGCGACGCCGCCACCGCCGGATAGCCGTGGACGAACCTCATCGCCAGCGACGCCAGCGCCGTCACCGCGGTCGCCACGACGATCAGCGCCCGCTTCGCGCGCACCGTATCGACGAGCGCGCCGGCCAACGGCGTCGCGGCCATCGCGGCGAGCCCGGCCAGCGTCATGACCGAGCCGATCGCATCGGCGCCCCAGCCGCGCGACAGCAGGATGACGCCGATGAACGGGCCGATGCCGGCCTGCACGTCGGCCAGGAAGAAGTTGAGCGCTTCGAGCGCGCGCGCCGCTCTCATGGCCGCCTCACCGTCGCACGATCATTCGGCATCCGCATCGACGAGCTCGGCGATCTCGCTCACGTCGAGCGTCGTGCCGTGCGGCGTGACGACGCCGTGCCCCCACGCCTGCTCATGGACACCGGGACGCAGATACTCGTGCAGCGCTTCAGCCGCATGCGGCGGCACCCGCAACGCGACGCCGCTCGTCAGCAACGCGCCGTTCAACTCGCCTTTCGGGCCGTGCAGCGCAAACGCGACTTCGCCGCTCGATTCCAGCGGTTGTCGAGCGGGGTGTGTCGGCTTCGCCGGCGCAGCATGCGCGGGCCCGTCGTCGACGATGTCGATGCCGTCGCGGCCGGTCAGTTGCACGGCCGCGATCATCTCGGCGCGACGCGGCTTGACGCCCCGCACGCGGATGCGGTCGCCGACCGCGACACGACGCACCAGTTCGCGGCCCAGATGCGGCGGCACGTGAACCTGCAGGTCGCCGTTCAGGATCAGGCCGTCGACGTCTCCGTGCGGATTCAGCAGGAACTGCGTGACGCGGCCGCGCGTTTCGGGCAGGCAGGCGGGATCGATCCAATGCATGGCAGGACTCCTTTCGATGGGTTTCGGAATGGCGTCGCGCTCAGCGCGCGACATCGTCATAGAGATTCACGACATGGCCCGGCGCGCCGAACGCCGTCGCCTGCAGCGCTTCGCCGTACGCGTTGCGCGTGCCGTAGCCGACCGCGGCCACGCGCTCGCCGGGGACGAGCAGCGCGCCGAATTGCTGCGCGGCCGGAACGGTCAGCTTGACGATCGCGCCGCTGTCGAGCATCACGCCGTCCGGCTCGCCGCGCGGCGCGCGCGTCACGCGGCGCACGACGCCGGACACGCTCAGGCGGGCGAGGTTGACGCCGCGCAACGTGGGCGGCACCGGCGCGGCACGCGGTGGCGGCGGTTGGTCGGACAGCGACGCGCCGGTGCCGTCGTTGCGGACGACGCGGGCACGGATCTCATCGTCGACGCGTCGATCGCCGGCGACCGTCACGCGGTCGCCCGTCTTCACGAGCGCAGTCAGTTGCGAACCGAGATGAGGCGGCAGGCGGACGAGCGTGCCGTCGGAGAGCACGAAGCCGTCGACGGTGCCTTCCGGGTTGATCGTCAGGCGCGACAGCGTGCCGGACACCAGCGCATTCCGTGCGGTGTCGTTTCCGGGCACGGCAGGCACCAGCGCGCGAGGCCGAGGAGGAGCAGGCGGCGGCATGGCGCCGGCCGGATCTTCCGCGCGCGGTGCGGGCGGCACCTGCGCCACGCTGACCGTTGCGACGGCAACGAGCGCGGCCGCGCAGAGCATGCGAGACGAGCGGCGCACGGCGGCACGGCGCCGCGGCCGCGATCGAACGACGGGGAGGTACGACTTCATGACGGGCTCCGGCGACGGGTAGCGATGCATCGATATCCGCAATACCCGTGCCAACCCGCGACGCCCCGCGTGGCCGTGCGCCGAACGACGACGCGCGCGAAACCTGTCGGATTTTCCGACACGTCGCGTCACCGGATGTCGGCATTCCCGACAGTCGAAATGGCGAGACTAGTCGCCGCGCTCGATCCCGAGATTCGCCATGCGCGCATAGAGCGACTGGCGGCCGATGCCGAGTTGCCTCGCGGCCTCCGCGCGGTTGCCGTTCGCGCGCTCG